>JAXIOX010000298.1:0-9224 GCA_045403275.1 Burkholderiales bacterium
GCGCGCCCGCCGATCGGCGCGCGGGTTTTTTTGTTTCGAGGTGCTTAGGAAATCAGAACGGCAGGATGTAACCCACGGTGATGTAGTCGGTATTCGGGTTGACCTGGGTGTACTCTACGTCGAGTATGGCGCGTCCCATGCGGAAGCCAAGGCCGATTCCTGCGGTCAGGTTTGTGTCGTTGTCGAAGTCGTCGTCCCAGATGGAGACACCGAGTTTGGATTTGACGTGGACATCGCCCGGGCTGCGATACACCGCGTAACCGGCAACCGAGTTGATTTTCCAGTCGCGGTTGGCGCCCACTTCACCGTCGATAATGCCGAGCATCAGTTCCGCTTCCCAGGAGAGGTTGCCCTCGATCGGTTTCCCTAGTACCGCACCGACGTTGAACCCGGCGTCATTGTCGGAGCCGTGCGGCTTCATGAAGCCGGCCTTGCCGCCGACCATCAGACCCTTGGTACCTTGCGCCATCGCCCCGGCCGAAAGCAGCGCCATAGCCATCGCGAAAGCCATGATGATCTTCCTCATTACGGTCTCCTCGTCGTGTAGTGGAACATAACGCGCGGGCAAATCCCGCCACCTGTCGAGACTGCCCGGCGCACCGCAAGTTCCGTTCGAGGCGCAGCGCGCCCCGGCTGAACACCCTCAGGCATTGTGTCATTGCGTGGAAAAATTGAATACTGTCGCCATCAGGCGACAGTCGCGAATGCGATCCGGCGCGCGCAAGCCGCGACGAGACCTGCATGCGCGGTTTGTCCCAGGGAGCCGTCTTCGAGCCGGCTCCAGCCTCAAAGTTGCCGCTGCGCCAGTCTGCCGAGCTTGACGATCGCCTGTTCGATGCGCGGCGACCAGGGTTCGGCGCAACCCATGCGGATGCAGTTGCGATAGCGGTCCGTTGCGGAAAAAAGAATGCCCGGCCCAAGCGAGATGTTGTTCCTGATGGCTTGGCGGAACAATTCCTCCGAGTCGCAGCCTTCCGGCAGTTCCACCCAGAGGATGTAGCCGCCCGCGGGCCGGGTGATGCGCGTGCCAGCCGGGAAATGCTCGGTGATTGCCGTGGAGACGTGCGACACCTGGTCGCGGAATACCCGCCGCAGATATCGCAACTGGCGGTCATATCCGCCGCTGGCGAGAAAATCCGCCACAACGAGTTGCAGCACTTCAGGGCTGCCGACGGAATTGATGAACTTCGCCATCTGCACTTGTGCATGCAAGCGGCCCGGTGATACCCAGCCCAGGCGAAACCCGGGCGCAACGGTCTTGGTGAACGACGAACACAGCATCACGTTGCCGGTGCGATCGAAAGCCTTGGCCGGTAACGGCCTGTCGTCTCCGTAGTAGAGGTCGCCATACACGTCGTCCTCGATCAGCGGCACGCTGTGCTTGTCGAGCATTTTTACCAGGCGTTTCTTGTTTTCGTCCGACATCGTGAAGCCGAGAGGATTCTGCGCATTCGGCATGGCGATCACTGCCGCGATCCTGGAGCGATCGAGCGCGAACTCGAGTGCTTCGAGCGAGATCCCCTCCCGCGGATGGGTGGGAATCTCCAGCGCCTTGACGCCCATGCTCTCGAGGATCTGCAGCAGTCCGAAATAGGTCGGTGATTCCAGCGCGATCGTATCACCCGGTTTTGCCACTGCGCGTACACAGAGATTCAGGGCTTCCATGCAGCCGTGGGTCACGATGATGTCCTTGGCCGCAAGGCTGCAACCAAAGTCCAGCGATTTGCGCGCGATCTGGCGGCGCAATTCCTCGTTACCCGGCGGCAGCACGTATTGCGTCAGCGACTGAGGTTTGCGACGCGCGATCGACGAGATGGTCCGCTGCAATTTGGCGGTCGGCATGTGATCGGGGCCGGGACAAGCGGCGCCGAAGGACACCACATCCGGGCGGCGTGAATCGAGAACTTCCTGCACCAGAGCGCTGATCCCCACCAGTCGCGGCGCTACCGGAGGGTTCGAAATCGAAGGCTCATCCGCGACCGGCATGCGATGGCGGACGTAGTAGCCGGCGTTCGGCCGCGCCTCGATCATGCCGCGATTTTCCAGGACTTCGTAGGCCCGCAGCACGGTTGCTATCGATACCCTGCGCTGCGTCGATAGGCGCCGCACGGACGGAACCCGCTCACCGGGGCGTAGCGTGCCGGCGGAGATCATTCCGGAGATCGAGTCGGCGACGGTTTCGTAAAGGACGATTTCCTGGGTCATGGTTCGCACTCTATGGTCACGCAGCGCGGGCGAACAGGTACAGCCGCCGGCACTTTCGGCCATAACAGTTTTCGCTTTGGCAAACTGTTATGTACACAATTTGATTATTCTAAACCTGTTACGGCCCGCGTCAGGACCGTAACATGTCCGCCATGAAAGTGGAAATCGAAAACGCGGGCATCGAGCTCAAGTCAGCGCAGTTGCTGCGCTTGGAAGGCGCGGCCGGGGTGCGCATCGTCTGCCGCAGCGGCACCGTGTGGGTGACTCAGGAGGGCGTGCTAGACGATGATTTTCTGCGCCCCGGGGAGGCTCTGACCTTGCGTAGCCGGGGCGTGACGCTGGCGCAGGCGGTGGGCCGCGCATTGCTTTCGATCGAAGCGCGTCCGCGCATTTGCGGCGCCGCGCATGCTACGCTGTCAGCCGCGTCGGTCGCCGGTTAGTCGTCGCGAAAGAATACAAACGTGCAAGTCTTGAACCAAAGGGTACACGGAGTACTCAGGGAATGGACCACAAAGATCCAGTGCATCCTCTGTGTTCTCTGTGGTGAAAGGTTTTATCGTCAGTTGTCGTACTTCACCGAGCAGCCGTAGGGCATGGCGCTGGGCGTGCCGACCGACTTGCCGCTGAGTGACTCGTCGAGTGCCGCGGCGACGAGGTTGTTTGCGGTGGCGATGTCGCGTTGGCTGATCGAGGGCTTGTCGTCGATTCCGCCGACGTAGACCAGCGTGCCATTCGGGTCGATGACGAACATGTGCGGTGTAGTGCGGGCGCCGTACTGCTTGCCGACCGTACCGTCGGGATCGAGCACGAACGCGGTCGGCGCCGACTTCCACTCCTTGAGGATCGCCTGCGAACGCGCCGGGTCGCGATAATTGCTATGCCTGGGACTGGTTGAATTGATTCCCAGCCACACCACGCCCTTCTGTGTGTACCGGGCCTGCAGCGCCTGCATGTTTCCGCTTTCGTAGTGCTTCTGCACGAACGGGCACTCGGAATTGAACCACTCCAACACCACATATTTGCCGCGATAGTCAGAGAGCTTTTGCACCTTGCGGTCGATATCCACCAGGCTGAATTCCGGCGCAGCCTGGCCTGGCGCGACCGCCGCCTGCGACACAGAGGCCGCCACGGCCATTGACACTGCCAACGATAAAACAACGAGCTTGTTCATGTTTCCTCCTGTCATCGATCCGCAACAACCAATACGCATTACGAGGGCGGCGCCGCTTCGTCAATTGCACGCAACACGCGTTCCTGGGTGAGCAATTCGGGCAGCAAGGTCGGTGCGCCCTTGCTGCCTGCCGCATAGACCGCGTACACCGGCACGCCAATGCGTCCGAGGTCGCGCAGCGCGGCGGTGATTTGCGCATCCTGATTGGTCCAGTCCGCACGCAGCCGTACCACGTTGCGTTCCTCGAAGCGTGCGCGCACCGCGTCTGATTCCAGCACCAGGCGTTTGTTCACCTGACAGGTGACGCACCAGGCCGCGGTGAAGTCGACGAAAACCGCGCGTCCTTCGGCCCTTGCCGAGGCCAGCGCATCCGGGGACCACCGCTTCCACGGGCCGCTGACCTCTTCCGCTACCGCCTCGGCCGTCTTGTTGCCGGGCCACGCGAACACACAGCCCGCGACGGCGAGCACCACTGCGACGATCATCGCCGCGCGCTTGCCGGTATCGTTGGAAGTGCGCCAGCGGCCAATCGTCCACAGTGCCGCCGCGACCAGTGTGAGTCCCGCGAGAAGACGCGCTACGGCATCCACGCCCGCCTGTTTTCCCAGCACCCACGCCAGCCAGACGACGGTCAGAAAAAGCGGGAAGGCGAGAACCTGCTTCAGCGTTTCCATCCAGCGCCCGGGGCGCGGAATGCGCCTGACCAGGGCGGGCCAGTAGCACAACAGCAGGTAGGGACTGGACATGCCCAGCGCGAGAGCGGAGAACACCAGCATCGCCTCGATGGCTGATTGCGTCAGCGCAAAGCCGAGCGCCGCGCCCATGAACGGTACGGTACACGGCGTGGCGACCAGCGTGGCCAGCAGACCGGACAACGCCGAATCCGCATAATCGTTGCGCAGTCGCAACTTTCCGGCAATCGACTGTAACGACGCCCCCACCTGGAACAAGCCGCTCAGGTTGAGCGCCAGCACAAAGAACAGCAACGCCAGCGCGGCCACGAACGGCGGCGACTGCAGTTGATAACCCCATCCCAGTGCCTCGCCCTGCGCGCGCAAAGCCAGCAACATCCCCGCCACCACCCAGAACGACACCAGCACCCCTGCCGCAAACGCCAGCCCGTGCGCGCGCAGCCTTGCCGGATGCCCGCGTGCCTGTTCCACGAAGCCGAGCACCTTGATCGAAACCACCGGGAACACGCAGGGCATCAGATTGAGTATCACACCGCCCAAGAACGCCAGTCCGAGCGCGGCAAGCAGTCCGAGATCGGCAAACAAGTTCGAGACCGGCTGCTCGAGGATCTCATCGGCCAGTGCCGCGGCAGACTCGACCGGCACTTTCACCACTGCGGCGGCGACGCCCTGCGCGAGGCCGGGTTGGGCGACGATCAGGCCGGTCAACGGGCCGCGTTTCGAGCGCAGCGCGGCCGCGGAGGCAACGCGCAACTCATAGCCGCCCGCGGTTCTGATCATCCGCTGCGGGGCGGCGTTCTCAATCCAGCCGTCCTGGTCGGGAAATAGCGTGAGGTTGTGAATGCGCGCGACCCGTACCTGCCCGCTCGACAGCCGCAGGACCAGATCGTCGCCGCGCCGGTAGGCATCGAGGTTCCAGCCTTCCAACTTGCGTGGCAACTGCTCGCGGGTGCGCTCGATCGCCTTTGCCCATTTCGGGTCGGCTGTCGCCGGCTCCTTGCTCACCGGCAGCGTGAAACTTAAGGTCGCATCTCCGGGGATGCAGATTTCCTCGCACACAAGCCATTCTGCCTTCGCGGTAATCGGCATGGCGGTGCCGGCGGCAAGTCCGGCGGGCACCTGAATGTCGGTCAGCAGGAATATTTCGCCTTCGTAACCGAAGTTGGTGAGCGGCCCTACATCGATGCGCCGTGGCGCCGGCCACTGGATCGGCTCGGCCGAAAAACCCCGCGGCAGCGTCCAGTTGATCCTGGTGGGCAGTCCCGAATCGCCGGGATTCTTCCAGTAGGTGTGCCAGCGCTTCTCCATCTTCAGCCGCAGCGCCACGGTCGCCGGCTCACCGGGGCGCAGACTGGTCTTCTCGGAGATGAGTTCCGCTTCGATATGCGGACGCTGCACCGGCGCCGCCGTTACCGGCGCGATGATCAGGAGGATGAGGCAGGTTGCAAGCCAGCGCATGAAGATCGGTTTGTCGGGCTGTCCGGAATGTCAGAGTATCGCGTGCGCGGATAGTTCTTGCCGGGTTGGCGTTTGCGTACCACCCGCCGAACCCGGCAGCGTTGATGCCGGCGCGATTGTAACGCCGTTCCCCGCAAGTCGGCGCGAGCAGCGTTGAACGGCCGCGGTCCGCTGTGGCAGGATGCGGCGATGTTTGGCCGCCTTTTCACCGCGGTTCTGCCCGGCATGCTCGCGGCTGCGCTGTTGGCGGCCGCCGGCGCACCGCAGGCTCAGACCCACATCGCGTCGCACAGCGTCGTCGAGTTTGCCTCGCTGATGCAGGGCAGGGAAATTCTTGGCCGCGTGGACGATTATGTCCTGCGCATGGGACCGTTCGACAGGATGCTGAGGCTGAAAACTGCGCGCACCGTGTCCGAGCGCGAGTTTCTTGATTTCGCCATGGACAACGTGTTGTCTTGGGCCGCGGAGGAAAAGGCACGCGTCGGCGCGATCGTCGCGTCTCTGGCCGGAGAGTTGGAAAAACTAGATGCTCCATTTCCCGCCCGCGTGCTGCTGGTGAAGACCACCGGGCGCGAGGAAGAGGGAATGGCGCATACCCGTGCCAACGCGGTCATGCTGTCGCAGCGAAGCCTGGGCGCCACCGATGCGGAGCTTGCCGGCCTGCTCGCCCATGAGCTCTTTCACGTGATATCCCG
Source organism: Burkholderiales bacterium (assembly GCA_045403275.1). Taxonomy (GTDB): domain Bacteria; phylum Pseudomonadota; class Gammaproteobacteria; order Burkholderiales; family JACQAP01; genus JACQAP01. Next base: position 6,222 of record JAXIOX010000298.1, read on the forward strand.
CCACGACCGCGCGTTGCGCGGGCGCGCCTATCGCGTTATCGGCTTCCGCCTGTGCCCGGAAATTACTCTCCCGGCGCGGTTGGCGCCTATCAGGATCACCAACCCCGATGCTCCGGTGAACGATGCGTACATCGAGGTCGTCGTGGACGGCAAGGCAATCCCGGTGATGCCGGTGCTGTTGTCACGATCGCCAAAATTCGACCCGGCCATCGGTCGCGATATCGTCGATTACTGGGTGCTGAAACTGCTGGTTCTGGAAGCAGCGGACGCAACCGGGCGGATGAGGCCGGCGCTGCGCGACGGCGAGCCCGTGCTTCTGGCGATTTCCGAGGTTTCCGGATTTTCCGAGCAGGTGGGCCGGAACACCGGTTACATCATTCACCCCGAGGAAATCCTCGCCGACAATTTTGCGCTGATGCTCAACGGCCGCAGCGTCGAGAATCCGGAGGTGCTGCGCAAGCTTCGGGAAGTTTTCCCTCGCCGCTAGGATTGCACTCGATCCGGCGATCCGGCGATCAGGCGCCGCTGCGCCTGACTATGGCGCCCTTGCGCTTGAACAAATCCGGAAGCAGCCGCGTGCCCAGACCCGGCCCGTTCAGCGGATGAACGTAGCCGTCTTTCACCAGCGGCAGTTCGGTGAGAATGTCTTTGTACCAGGTGGAGAAATACGCACGCACCACCTCCATGATCAGAGCGTTCGGGATATGCGCCATGAAATGGATGGAGGCGACCCAGACCACCGGACCGTTGCAGTCGTGCGGCGCAATCGGGCGCTGCCAGGCTTCGGCGAGTACGGCGATCTTGCGCGCTTCGGTCAAGCCCCCGCACCAGCCGATGTCGAGCATGACGATGTCGGCCGCCTGGTTTGCGAGCACGTCGCGGAACGGATACGTGCCGCCCAGCGTTTCGCTGGCGCACACCGGTATCGTTGTCGAGCGTGCGTATTCGGCGAGCGTGTCCACGTCGCACATCCTGATCGGGTCCTCCGACCAGTAAGGCCGGTACGGTTCCAGCGCCCTGGCGATCTGCTTCGCCTGCTGCAGGTTCCACAATGAGTGAAATTCCGCCATGACCTCGATCCGGTCGCCCACGGCCTTGCGGATCTTGCGCCAGGGTTGCAGCGCGATATCGAGGTCGCGCTCCGGAATGAAGCCGCCGCCGTTATCTTCGGCGTAGGGATCGAAGGGCCAGATCTTCATCGCGGTGTAGCCTTCCTCGAGCAGGCTTTGCGCCAGTTCATCGGCGCGATGCACGAAGGCGATCTGGTCGTCGTAGCGGCCTTCGGACTTCGGCACCGGCTCGCCCACGCGCAGCGAACGCCGCGCCACGCTGCGGGTGTTGTAGTTATAGCCGGCGCAGGTGTTGTAGACGCGGATGCGGTCGCGCGTCATGCCGCCAAGCAGCGTATGGATCGGCTGATTCAGCGCCTGCCCGAGGATATCCCAGAGCGCGACATCCACCACGGATGCGGCACGGATCTCGGTACTGCTGCTGGCAAAACCAAGATAGCTGCCCATCAGGTGTCTGCTGTGTTTCTGGATCTGCAGCGGATCCTTGCCCAGCAGGTAGGGCGCAATCAGTTCGTGAAGTTGTGCTTCCACCGCCTGCGCGCCGCGCGAGGTTTCGCCCAGGCCCACCAGGCCCTGGTCGGTATGGATTTGCGCCAGCAACAGGTTGGGGCGTTCGGGCAGGCGCAGGGATTCGATCGCCGTGATCTTCACTGTCGTTTCAATCCCTATTTCAATTCTTCGGCCCGTATGCCGCGCGCGCGCACCAGTTCGCCCCAGCGCCTGGTTTCCGCGCGGATATGCGCGCGGAACTCCCCGGGTGTTCCGCCGCCCGCTTTCACGCCCATGTCCGCGAACTGCCCGAGCACCGCGGGATCGGACAGCGCCTCGTTGAACGCCTTGTTCAAGCGCTCGATAATGCGCGTCGGGGTTTTCGCTTGCGCCATCACGCCGAACCACGGCGCGATAACGAAGTCATCGAACCCGGCCTCCTGCATCGTCGGCACATCCGGGAGGTGGGGTGATCGTTGCGCGCCGGTGATCGCGAGCGCGCGCAAAGCGCCCGCCTTGATATGCGGAAGGATCGAGGGTGTGTTGTCGAAGAACATGTCGATCTGCCCGCCGCGCAGATCGGTGATCGCCGGCGCCGAGCCGCGATAAGGCACGTGGAGGATGTCGATGCCGGCCGCCTGCTTGAACAGTTCGCCGGACAGGTGCGGGCTCGAGCCATAGCCCGATGAGCCGAACGTCAGCTTGCCGGATTGCCTCTTGGCAAGCGCCACCAGTTCCGCGACGCTGTTCGCCTTTACCGCCGGGTTCACTGTGAGCACGTTCGCGATCGAGCCAAACAACACGATCGGGGCGAAATCGCGTTCCAGGTCGTAGGGCAGGTCATGGTAGATCGCAAGGTTGATCGCGCAGGTGCCGATCGTGCACTGTATCAGCGTGTAGCCGTCGGGCGCGGCACGGGCCGCCGCCTCCGTGCCGATGTTGCCGCCGGCACCGGGACGATTCTCGATGACAAACTGCTGGCCCAAAGCGCGCCCGGCGCGCTCGGAGACCACGCGCGCGATAAGGTCGGAAGACCCGCCGGCAGGGAACGGAACGATCAGGTTGACCGGCCGCGCCGGATAATCCTGTTCCTCCCCGCAGGACGAAACAAAGGCAAGCAGCAGCACTACGGCACAAAGCCCGCACGCGCGCCGTATGTGCTCGAGTCGGGGTCGTGGCACTTCCTGCCTCCTCCGCTATTTTTCGGCCATTCTACCGGCGAACCTGCGCCGGTTCCGCGCTCCGGCGTCCCAGGCAGTCATCCGCACCTGGCGCAACGCGCGTCGTGGGATCTATGCAGAGCCTCCCCAGCTCAGCGGTAGATCAAAACCGGAATTTTCGAGTGCGTGACCACTTTCGTGGCCGGGCAGCCCACCAGCCGGCCCCAAACACCCGGGCGGCCCTGCGCAGCCATTAAAATCACGTCGGCAAATTTGTTCTTGGC
>JAXIOX010000019.1:0-5857 GCA_045403275.1 Burkholderiales bacterium
GCAAGGGACGCCAAGGACGCCAGGGAAAGGCAAACCCAAGAATCATGTGAGTGTCCAAACCCCGTGCAAGTATCTGCGTTGCGACTGGCCCGCTACCCTAACCCTGCCTCGCCTTCACACTTTTGATTGCCTTTCCTTGGCGTCCTTGGCGTCCCTGGCGGTGGATGCGTCATTGGTGCGGCGGCTGCGAGAAGCGCTGTGTCGCCAGCGGCAACGCGATCATCAGTGCGGCAGCCGCCAGGAACGCCCAGTTGCCCAGGCGCACGTACGGTGTTGCGCCCTGGTAGCCGTGAATCTCGCCGGTCACCGTCGCGGTCGTGAATTCAGGAGCGGACGCCGTGATGCGGCCCTTCGTGTCGATGATCGCGGTGACCCCGGTATTGGTGGCGCGCAACATCGGCCGGCCGGTTTCGATGGCGCGCATCTGGGCGATTTGCAGATGCTGCTGCGAGGCGACCGATTTTCCCCACCAGGCGTCGTTGGTGAAATTGGCCAGTAAGGTTGCCTCCGGCAACTGGCGGATGATCTCCTCGCCAAACACATCTTCGTAGCAAATATTCACGGCGATCTTCTGGCCGGCTGCTTTTATTGGCGGCTGCACCGGCTCACCGCGGGAAAAATCCGACATAGGGATGTGCAGCAGGTTCATGATCCAGCCGAGCACGCTCCGAAGGGGAAAATAGTCGCCGAAGGGCACCAGATGATGCTTGCGATAAAACTGCGTCGGTGCCGAGCCGAGGCTCATCACGCTGTTGTAATAGCGTCCGGAGGCGTCGAGTTCGGGCACGCCCACCAGCAGGTCGCCGCCATTGCGCCGGCCCTGGTCGGCAAGCATTTCAAGATAGTCCCCGGGGACGTCCACGTTGAACATCGGCAGCGCCGTCTCGGGCAGGAGGATCAATCTGGCTTCGGCCGACTGCGCCAGCCTCAGGTAAGTTTCAAGTGTGGCGCGCGCACGCTCCGGCCGCCACTTCATCTCCTGCGGGATATTCCCTTGCAGAAGCGCAACGCTGGTCGGCTCGCCGGGCAAAGGTTGCGTCCATTCCCTGCCGCCCGATGCGATGCCGGCGATCAGCACGGCGACGATCACCCATGCGCCGGGTTCGCGAACCAGGAACGAAATCCGACGTTGCGGGGACTGCGAGCGCCATTCGGCAACGCGCGCGATGGCCGAGGCCAGCGCTGCCGCCGTGACCGCCGTGGCCAGTGAAACGCCGAACACCCCGAGCACCGGCGCGAAGCCGGCCAACGGGCTGCCGGGTGCCTGCGAATAGCCAAGCGCGAGCCACGGGAAGCCGGTGAACAGCCAGCCGCGCACCCACTCCGACAACGCCCACAACGACGGGAAAAAGAGCAGCAGGCGTACCAGCTGGGAAGCCGGCAGACGCTTGAGAATTATCCCGATCAACGCCGGGAAACAGGCCAGGGATGCGCAGAAGAAGAAGGTGAAGATTGCGGCGGTCAGCATCCCCATCCCGCCGAAATCGTGCAGGCTGACGTATATCCAGCTCACGCCGGCGAGAAACATGCCCAGGCCGAAGCAAAAGCCGACCACCGCGGCAGAGCGGGCGTTGCGGCTGCGTTCCCAGTGCAGCAACAATCCGCTCAGCGTCAGGATCGGCAGCGGGTACAGATGAAACGGCGCGAATCCCGCGACCGTAGCCGCCCCCAGGACGAACGGGAGCAGGAAGAGTCGACCTGAAGCTGTGGTAGCGGGGCCTGACTCGCGGCGGGCGGACAACTCAGGCCGCACTCTCCGTCCTGACCTTTTCTACCAGAATCGAATAAAGTCTCCGGCTGTCTGCGCGCACCACCTTGAAGTTCAGGTCGCCGATGCGGAACTGCTCGCCGCGCTTTGGCAGCCGGCCCAGGTGAGCCAGCACCAGGCCGCCCACGGTGTCGAAATCCTCGTCGCTGAAGTCGGTGCCGAAAGTCCTGTTGAAGTCGTCGATCCCGGTCTGCGCCTTGACGCGGAACTGGCCATTGCGGTCCAGTACGATGTTGGCTTCGGTCTCGTCGAAGTCGAATTCGTCCTCGATTTCGCCGACGATCTGTTCCAGCACGTCTTCAATGGTCACCAGACCGGCAACGCCGCCGTACTCGTCCACCACGATTGCGATGTGGTTGCGATTGCTGCGAAAATCCTTGAGCAGAACGTTCAGGCGCTTCGACTCGGGGATGAATACCGCCGGTCGCAGCATCTCGCGCACGTTGAACTCCTCGCCCGCGTAGTAGCGCAGCAGGTCCTTGGCCAGCAGGATGCCGATCACGTCGTCCTTGTTGTCGCTGATCACCGGGAAACGCGAGTGACTGGTCTCGATTACCCAGGGGATGAACTTCTCGGGCGCGTCGCCGATGTCGATCACGTCCATCTGCGAACGCGGGATCATGATGTCGCGCGCCTGCATCTCGGAAACCTGCAAAACGCCTTCGATCATGGCGAGTGCGTCCGCATCCAGCAGGTTGCGTTCGTAGGAACGCTGCAGCAATTCGATCAGCTGCTCGCGGTCTTCCGGCTCGCGCATCAGAAGCGCGCCCAGCCGTTCCAGCAATGAGGGTTTGTCCTGTTCCTCGCCCTTCATCCTTCCGCCTTCATCCGTCATCCTTACCCTTCATCCTGGCTTTTCATCCTTCCGCCTTCTGCCTTCATCCTTCATCCTTGCTCTTCATCCTTCCGCCTTCATCCTTCATCCTTGCTCTTGTAAGGGTCAGCATACCCCAGCCCGGTGACAATTTCCGTTTCGAGCGTTTCCATGGCCTGTGCGTCTGCGGCCTTCTCGTGATCGTAACCCTGCAGGTGCAGCATGCCGTGCACCACCAGATGGGCGTAGTGCGCGTGCGGATTCTTGTGCTGTTCCCGGGCTTCGCGTTCAACTACCGGAACGCACAGTGCGATGTCGCCCGCCAACGGATCGGTATCGGAATAGACAAAGGTCAGTACGTTGGTGGCGTGATCCCGGCCGCGATACTGGCGGTTGAGCGTGCGACCTTCTTCGGCAGCCACCAGGCGCACCGTGATATTGGCATCGTGGTGCAACGCGGCCTTCACCCAGGCGCGCAACTGGCTGCGCGTCGGCAATCTGTCGATCGCGGTTGCGTACTGAACCGTCAACGCGAGGCTGGAGCGTGGTTTTGAATGCGCAAACCGGCCGCCGGCGCGGGCCATCGCCGGGTCAGCCTTCCCTGCGGGAGCCGTGCTGTTCATAGGCGTGGACGATGCGCTGCACCAGCGGGTGGCGCACCACGTCTTCGCTGAGGAACTGGGTGAATGTGATGCCGCGTACTTCTCCGAGGATCCGTTGCGCCTCGATCAGTCCGCTTTTGTGCCCCTTTGGCAGGTCGATCTGGGTGACGTCGCCGGTAACTACCGCCTTGCTGCCGAAGCCCATGCGGGTAAGAAACATTTTCATCTGCTCTGGGGTGGTGTTTTGCGCCTCGTCGAGAATGATGAAGGAGTGATTGAGCGTGCGGCCGCGCATATAGGCGAGCGGCGCGATCTCGATCGACCCGCGTTCGAACAATTTGCCGACTTTCTCGAAGCCCATCAGGTCGTAGAGCGCGTCGTAGAGCGGCCGCAGATAAGGGTCGACTTTCTGCGCCATGTCTCCGGGCAGGAAACCAAGACGCTCGCCGGCTTCGACCGCGGGGCGCACCAGCACGATCCGCTTCACGGAATCGCGCTCAAATGCGTCCACTGCGCAGGCCACCGCGAGATAGGTTTTGCCGGTGCCGGCGGGGCCGATGCCGAAGGTGATGTCGTACTCCTTGATCTGCCGGATGTACTGCACCTGGCGCGGGGTGCGTCCGTGCAAGTCCCGGCGCCGCGTGTGCAGCACCAGGGATTCGTCTGCTGCCAACGGATTCGGTCCGCGTGCGACCTCGATCAGGCCGAGCTGGATCTCTTCGAGGCTCAGATTGCTGTTCGCCTGTTCATAAAAACGCTGCAGAGCCTCGGCGGCCAGCCTGGTCTGCGCGTCGATGCCGGAGACGCTGAAGTTCTCTCCGCGGCGCGCAATGGACACTTCGAGCGCGGTTTCGATCTGCCTGAGGTTCTCGTCGAGCGCGCCACACAGGTTGGCGAGGCGCTCGTTGTCAACAGGGGAGAAAGAAAGTTCGAAGGGCTTCAAACAGCTTCTTTTACCGGCATTTCGCCGCGCAGCGAATGGGACATCGCCTTTGTGATGCGTACGTCCGTCATCTGCCCGACGAGGCGCTGCGGGCCGCGAAAATTGACCATGAGATTGTTGCTGGTGCGGCCCGCCAGTTCTTCCGGATTCTTCTTCGCAGGCCCCTCTACCAGGATGCGCTCGATCGAACCGACCATGCGGCTGCTGATCGCCAGCGCCTGCGCTTCGAGTCGTGCCTGCAGGCGTGCAAGGCGTGACTGCTTGGTTGCCTGCGGGACCTGGTTGGGCAGACTCGCGGCCGGTGTGCCGGGGCGCGCGCTGTACATGAAGCTGAAGCTCGAATCAAAACCGATGTCCTCTACCAGCTGCAGGGTCTGCTCGAAGTCTTCGTCGGTCTCGCCGGGAAATCCGACGATGAAGTCGGAGGAGATGGCAGCGTCCGGCCGTGCCGCGCGCAGGCGGCGGATGATGGACTTGTATTCCAGTGCGGTGTAACCGCGCTTCATTGCGGAAAGCACTCGGTCCGAGCCGGACTGCACCGGCAGATGCACGTGGCTCACCAGTTGCGGAATCCTGGCGTGGGCCCCGATCAGGCGCTCGGAGAAGTCCTTTGGATGCGAAGTGGTATAACGCAGGCGCTCGATGCCCGGGACTTCGGCGAGGTAGTCGAGCAACAGGGCAAAGTCGGCAATTTCGGCGTCGCTCATGCTGCCGCGATAGGCATTGACGTTCTGTCCGAGCAACGTGATCTCCTTCACGCCCTGCTCCGCCAGCCCGGCCGCTTCGGTTAGCACATCGTCGAACGGGCGCGAGACCTCTTCGCCGCGCGTGTAAGGCACCACGCAGAAACTGCAATACTTGCTGCAGCCCTCCATGATCGACACGAAGGCCGTGTACCCCTCGACTCTGGCCGGCGGCAGGTTGTCGAATTTTTCGATTTCGGGAAAGGAGATGTCCACCTGCGGCTTGCCGCTGCTGCGCCGCGCCCGGATCATCTGCGGCAACCGGTGCAGGGTCTGCGGGCCGAAGACCAGGTCGACGTAAGGTGCGCGTGCAACGATTGCCGCGCCCTCCTGGCTGGCAACGCAGCCGCCAACGCCGATGATGAGCCCGGGCCGGGCCTGCTTCAGAGGCCGAATACGCCCGAGGTCGTGAAACACTTTTTCCTGGGCCTTCTCGCGCACCGAGCAGGTGTTGAACAGGATGACGTCGGCCTGTTCGGGGTCGTCAGTGGTTTCAAAACCCTCCGCAGCGGCGAGCACGTCCGCCATCTTGTCCGAGTCGTACTCGTTCATCTGGCAGCCAAAGGTTCGGATATAGAGCTTTTTCATTGCCGGTTTAGTGTCCTGTTCCGCTAACTGCTGCTCTCCGCCGCTTCGCGTTTCTTCCTTTCTTCCTCTTCCAGCTTTCTCTTTTCCGCCTCGTCCAGCTTCGACAGTTTGTATTTTGCTGCCTCCTCCGGTGTCAGCAACCAGATCGCCGACAACTGGCCGTTGATGTCGACCGCATACATGATCTGCGCGCTCTGCTGCTGCAGCGACACTGGCATGATGATCCGGTTCTCCTGGTTGAATATCCGCCCGCCTGCCGATATCCGGTAGGACCTGCTGCCGATCTTGTAGAGCGGGTACTCGTGTGCCTTGAGTTCGCCTCGACTGGCGTTGGGCGGGAAAAAGCGATCGAGCGCCGCAGATGGTTCCGCGATCAGGGACGACATGACAATCGCGCAG
>JAXIOX010000178.1:0-1816 GCA_045403275.1 Burkholderiales bacterium
CGCATAGTAGCCATCGAGGTAATCGGTCACCCCCGCAGCGATGAAGACGGCCAAGGCCACCCAGCGCAGCCACAGCGGGCCGTCCAGGATGGATTGGGCGAAAACTCAGCCCACTACCACCGGAATGGCGGCAATACGGGCGTAGGTCAGGATATTCGGCAGGGACAGGGTTTTGCCCTGTCCCCTGGTTGTTGCAATGTTCATCCGTCTTACCAATACCGCTGGAGCGTGAAGGTCAACCGTGCGGACCTAGATCATCTGTCGCAGGCGACGCCCAAATGACACATGCCTTTCGACTCGAAGTCCCCTTAACCCGGCTGTGCATGAAAAAACTCGAAACTCTTGCGGGCGCTTTCGGCGCTGACGCCTGGAACCTTGCCGAGGTCCGCGATCGATGCCCGCTCGATCTCCTTCAGCGTTCCGAAGTGATGCAGCAAGGCACGTTTGCGTGACGGGCCGATGCCCGGGATTTCCTGTAAGCCCGCGTCCCTGATGTCTTTTTTCCGCAGTTTGCGGTGTGAGCCGATCACGAAACGATGCGCCTCGTCGCGCAGCCGCTGGATGAAATACAGCACGGGGTCGCGCGGCTCGAGCTTGATGGCCTCGCGGTCCGGCATGAACAGGGTTTCCCGCCCGGCGTCGCGGTCCGGCCCCTTGGCGACCGCCATCAGCGACACCTGGGTCAGGCCGAGGTTTTCAAAAATTTCCCTGATAGCGTTGAGCTGGCCGCGGCCGCCGTCGATGATGACGAGATCGGGCCACTGCGGAAACGAATCGTCGTCGGCCTTGGTTCTGTCGGCGTCGCCCTCCGGCGGCTTCAGGAGCCGCTTGAAGCGCCGTTCCAGCACCTCGCGCATCATCGCGTAGTCGTCGCCGGGCGTAAGCCCCTCGGACTTGATGTTGAACTTGCGGTACTGGTTTTTGATAAAGCCATCCGGCCCCGCCACGATCATCGCGCCGAAGGCGTTGGTACCCTGGATGTGGCTATTGTCGTAGACCTCGATGCGCCGCGGCGCCTGCGGCAGTCCGAGCGTGGTCGCCATGCCCTGCAGCAGGCGGCTCTGGGTTGCGGTATCGCTCAGTTTGCGCCCGAGTGCCTCGCGCGCATTGGTCAGGGCGTGGGCGACCAGCTCTTTCTTTTCGCCGCGCTTGGGTGTGGAAACTTCCACCTTGAATCCGGCCTTGACCGCGAGTGCGTCGGCCAGCAGCGCGCTCTCCTCGATCTCGTGCGACAGCAGGATGAGTTTCGGCGGCGGCTTGTCGTCGTAGAATTGCGCGAGGAAAGAGCCCAGCACTTCTTCCGGCGTGAACGACTTCTCCGCGCGCGGGAAATAGGCGCGGTTGCCCCAGTTCTGCCCGGTGCGGAAGAAGAACACCTCGACGCAGGAATAGCCGCCCTCCTGGTGGATGGCGAACACATCGGCTTCTTCCACGGTGCGCGGATTGATGCCCTGCTGCGACTGGATCGCCGACAGCGCGGCGAGGCGATCACGATACAGCGCCGCGGTTTCGAATTCGAGCTCGGTGGACGCCTTCTCCATCTCGCCGGCCAGTTCCTTCTTCACCAGATGGCTGCGGCCGGACAGGAAGTCGTTCGCCTCGCGCACCAGCTCGGTATAGCCGGGAAAGTCGATCTCGCCGGTGCAGGGGCCCGAGCAGCGGCGGATCTGGTACAGCAGACAGGGCCGGGTGCGGCTTTCAAAGAAGCCGTCGGTGCAGGAGCGGATCAGGAAGGCGCGCTGCAGCGCCGTGATGGTGCGGTTGACGGCGCCGGCGGAGGCAAACGGCCCGAAATACCGGCCGGGCCGGGTTTGCG
>JAXIOX010000285.1:0-2539 GCA_045403275.1 Burkholderiales bacterium
CAGGCAGCAATACGTTGCGACGAATTCGGTGTTCGGTGATTCACCGCGTCCGGCGATGACCGCGGCGGAAGAAGCGTATGCGCACGCGTTGTGGCCGGTTCACGCGCAGGTGAAGCAGGATGCGGTGAAGATGACTTTCGCCGGACTCGCGTACAAAATGGGCGATATCGGGCTGGCCACGGTAAAGAAACGGGTCGCGCCGCTGAAACGGACGTTCGAAACGGCGCTGGCGCAGGCCAACAAGCTGCAGCCCCCGGAATCGATGCTGGCCATGCATCGGGAGTACGTGGACGCCATCAGACTTTATCGGGACTCATCGGTGACCATGATCAAGGCGGCAGGGGATGGGCGCGATGAGCACCTGATGCAGGCGCATGAGATGTCAGTCAAGGCGGCCGGACTGACGCTCAAGGTGGGCGAAACGCTGTGGCCGGGTGAATTCAAGCCGAATTGAGCCGGGTCAGTCCGGGCTGAAGGCAGGCGCGGATTCGAAAAACTAAAGAAGATGTCGTAACTTGAAGTCCAACGCAGAGGAGGGTAAGAAATGAAGAAGAGTTTGATACGAGCGCTTGTTGCGGCCAGCTTTGCTACTGCGGCGATGCTTGCCGCTCCGGTGGCCCAGGCGCAGGTCTGTTCCGCCTGGCTGATTGAAAACAGCCGCTTCATGAACGTGCCGTTCGGCATGTTCCATCCGGACCGCTCTTTCGTCCAGGGCAGCGACAATCCGCGCAACAACGTCAACAAGGTTGACCTGCCGGTAAATGTCGGCGTCATCAAGTGTGGCAAGGAACTGATCCTGTACGACAACGGCTGGAACGCGACCGATTACCACAAGGCAACCGGCACCGGACACTGGTCGCCGCTATCCAAGCAGTTGGCCCAGTTGGGCTTTGACGCCAAGGACGTGAGCAAGGTCATCGTCGGTCACGGCCACTGGGACCACGCCGGCTCGCTGGATGAGTTCCCGAACGCGATCCTGTACATCCAGAGGGAAGAGCTGAAAGGCATCGAGTGGGCGCTTAACTATCCGCATCCGCGCATCAGCGCCGTCAACGACTCACCCGGTGGCTGCAACCGCACTCCGGCCTGCGGCTATCCGTCCAAGACGGTCGCCTCGATCTACGGCAAGGTTCTCGCGGGCAAAGCCATGATCGTGGATGGGGATATGGATGTGATACCCGGCGTGAAGATTCATGCCGCGCACCGCGCCCATACCGCCGGATCGCAACTTCTGGAAGTCAACACTCCGATCGGCAAGCTGATGTTCGGTTCCGATGCCTACTCCTCCTGGGAAGCGATCCGTGACTGGGAAGTGGCCAACGTCCAGCAGACTGATTCGGTGCAGCAGTTCCTCGCCTACGAGAAGTGCTACAAGGTGACCGGCGGCTATCAGAATTGCGTTTCCGCGCACGAGCCGCTGTCCTACTCCGACAAGTACCCGCTCACCAAGAACCACTGGGTGGGTATGAATGGCGGTCGCCTGGCGGAAATCACGCTGGCACCCGGAGAAAAGTCGCGCAAGCCCTAATTGCCTGACCGCAGGTAGTAGACTCTGATGCGAGGAGCCGACACAATCGGCTCCTCGCACTTTTTTGCATGTCTGGTTTGAGTCACCTTGTTCCGCCGCGCTGCAAGAATTCTCATGTTGCTGGCCGTCTTTGTGCCGGTGGCTGCATCTGCTCACGATCCAAGTGCGTGGGGAGGCCTGTTCCGCTCCCGGGACAATGGCGTCACCTGGTTTCCCGCGGATGCTGGGTTGTTCATCGGCGGTGCACTTGCCCTCGCCATCAATCCGAAGGACGCGAACCATTTGCTCTACGGCACCGACACGCGGCTGTTGCGGTCGACGAACGGCGGTCGCGACTGGGTACAGGAACCGGGAGTGCAATTCGATGGCGCCGCGTATGCGGTTCGTTTCGATGACAACGGCAAAGGTGCAATCGCCTCCACTGCGAAGCGCATCTATTTCAGCGAGGACGGCTCGATCTGGGTGGATACGCTCGCGCCTGCAGGTGCCGCACCCGCGCGGGTGATCGCGGGAAGCTCTCGGCGCCTTTATCTTGCCGGTGAGCGCGGCGTGTTCGCGAGCGATGATCGTGGCCGCAGCTGGTCTGCGTCGGGCGAGGGACTGCCGGAGGGTGCTGCTACTGCGCTGGTCGTCGTCACGCAGCCGCAGGAAATTGTTCTGGCGGTGATCCAGGGAGGCATCCGGGCCAGCCGGGACGGCGGCGCTTCATGGCAGTCGCGCGATGCCGGACTTCCGCCAGGGCGGGTGGAGGCACTGTTGTCCGCCGGTAAACTATGGGTGGCGGCGTCGGATCAGATATACGCGAGTGACGACGTTGGCATGAGCTGGAAGCCCGTGGGCAAGGTTCTGCCTGAGAGCGGCACGACGATACACGGGATCGCTGTCGCGGACGCTGGCAAGATCATCGTGCTGAGTACTCACCGCGGCATTCTGCGCAGCACCGACGGCGGGGACACGTGGCGGTTGGTCGAAGGCAATCTCCCCGTGCACCTGGAAGCCGGCCCGCTGGTC
>JAXIOX010000212.1:0-3990 GCA_045403275.1 Burkholderiales bacterium
CCACGCTCCGGCTGCCGGAACGTTCGGCCGCGGCCGCGATATCCTCGGCGCCGGCCTGATCCATCAGGCGATCCATGTCGCGCGATTTGGAAATGTCCCAGTTCTGGCAGAACTTGCACGCGAGGTTGCAGCCCGCGGTGCCGAAGGACAGCACGGCTGATCCGGGGTAGAAGTGATTCAGCGGTTTTTTCTCGATCGGATCGATGCAGAATCCGGAGGAACGGCCGTAGGTGGTGAGCACCATGCGATCGTTCAGGCGCTGGCGCACGAAGCAGGCGCCGCGCTGGCCCTCGTGGAGCCGGCAGTCGCGCGGGCAAAGGTCGCACTGCAGCCGGCCGTCGTCGAGCATGTGCCACCAGCGTCCGGGATAAGGCCGCAGTTCAGGCGCGTTCAAAGACATTCCTCCGACTCGGTCCACTTCGACACGGTATAGCGGAACAGCCGGATGCCGTCGTCCCAGAAGTCCCGCGGCAGGCCGGCCTTGCGCTTGAGTTCGCCGAGGAACGAGGCAGGCGATGGCAGGTTTTCCCACACCTGTGGAAGGAAGGTGCCGCGAAGGCGCCCGAATTCGAGCACCACGCCATCCTCGCCGGGACGCAACTGCGCCAGCGCATGTTCCTGGTTGCAGAAGGCCAGCGGCGCAAGCGCCGACAGCACCGACACCTCGATTTTCGTGGCGGACAATTCGTCAAAGGAAAGTGGCGCAAAGCGGGGGTCGTGGAACGCCGCAGCGCGGGCGTTTGCCTTCACGTCCTCGACTAGCGTGCGGTGCGCCTGCAGGCTGCCGATGCAGCCGCGCAAAAGATTCGCGCATTTCAGGGTCACGAAAGATGCTCCCGGGCGGTGCAGGAACGGTGCGTCTTCGTGCACGGAAGCGCGGATGCCAAAGCTGCCGGCGATCGAGGAGCGTGCGATCGAAACCAGGACCCGGCCGTGTGCGCGTTCCTGTTCGTCGTCTTGCATTTCCGGGGCGGACGCGTGATCGTAAAACGCAAACGAGGCGTATCCCACCACCCTGCTCTTGTCGCCGGCGGTATCGCCGGAGTTGCGCAGGTCCAGCAGTTCCGGGCTCAGCCCGCGGCCACACGCTTCCAGCAACAGACCGTTGACCGGCGTCGCACCGCAGGCCTGCTGGTGGTTGAGCTGCGGTGCCATGTTCAGGACCATGCGTGCAGTTTGCTCGTCGATCGTCTTAGCCTGAGCATAGGGCAGGTAATGGGAAAGGTCTGAGCTGATGACGATCAGGGTACGCTCATCACCCCAAAGCAGGCCGAGCACTTCGGCAACCTGTTCGGCCGAGGCCTCGCCAACCGCAAGGGGCACCAGCGTAAACCCGGCGAGTGCCTGCTGCAGGAAGGGCAGGTGCACCTCCAGCGAATGTTCGTGTGCGTGCGCGTCGTCGCTGATACAAACTTGCGGCAGATGCCGGATCGCCGCGATCGCATCACGGTCCAGAGCGATTTCGCCCAGCGGTGTGGCAAACGCATCGGCTGCGGGCAGCGCCAGTCCATCCACGTAGACACGGTGGGCCGGGCCGAGTAGCACGACGCGAGAGTAGTCGCTGCGAAACGGCGCCAGCAGCGCGTAGGCATTCGCCGCCACCGGACCCGAATAGACATAACCGGCGTGAGGCGCGATAAACGCCTTGGGTCGTTGTTGCCTGGGCGGCGTCGCGACCGCCAGCAGCGCCGCAACCTGCGCCTGTAGTGTGGCCGCGGCGCCCGGATAGAAGGCGCCGGCAACCGCCGGTGCCCTGACTGAATTCATGGCTGTGTCCCGAAAACGATCCCTCGTACTTACGGGCTCGCCCGACAAATTGCAACCAGAAATTATAGGCGCCGGACCGCCATTGCGGTGACGTGAAGGCCGGAACGGCTAATGTGGTGAGAAAAGAGGTTGAACATTTGACTGGCGCGTGTATATTACTGACCGCTCAGTCATTTACACAAGAATGATGAATCCACAGCTTAGACAGGATCGACGCTGGACCCGCCGCAAGGAGGCGCGACCGGCCGAACTGATGGCCGCCGCGCTCGACCTGTTCGTCGAACGCGGCTATGCCGCAACGCGCCTGGATGACGTGGCGGCCAGGGCCGGTGTCAGCAAAGGCACGCTCTATCTGTATTTCTCGAGCAAGGAAGAACTGTTCAAGGCGGTCATCCGCTCCGGGATCGTGCCGCTGATCGAACGCGGCGAACGCCTGCTGGAAGAACATCAGGGCCCGGCCCATGAATTGATGCGGCAGATCGTGTTCGCCTGGTGGGAGTCCGTGGGGAACACCAAGCTCGGCGGCATTCCGAAACTGATGTTCTCGGAGTGCCGGAACTTTCCCGAGATCGGAAAATTCTATTTCGACGAGGTCATCAGCCGCGTCCACCGGTTGATGCAGAGCGTGCTGGAAACCGGAATGAAAAGCGGCGAGTTCAGGCCCATGGATGCCAATTACGCCATGCGGCTGATTCTCGCGCCCATGGTGTACCTGCTGCTGTGGCGGCACTCGTTCGACTTCTGCGACAGCAAGCATATCGATGCGGACAGATACCTGGAACAACATCTGGACATGATCATCAACGGACTCGTGCCCCACGGCCGTGACCAGAACATCAGCGCACCGCCGGCGAAAGTCATCAGCATCGAAAAAAAAGGGAGGATTCGATGAAACGCATTCTGATTTTGGCCGCGGCATTGCTTGCGGCCGGACCGGCGTTATCGGCAGACCTGCTTGCGGTGTACCGCGAGGCCGCACTGCAGGACGCGGAGTATGCCTCGGCCAAGGCCCAGTACCTTGCCGCCCAGGAGCGCCTGCCCCAGGGCCGGGCACTGCTGCTGCCCAACGTGAACTTCGACGCCGGGGCCAACTACAACACCCTGGACACCGAATTCAAGAACAGCAGCATTGCGTCCGGCAACCGCGACTTCCACGACTACAACTACGGCGTGAGCGTCACCCAGCCGCTGTACCGCAGCCAGAACGCGCTCACCTACGAGCAGGCCAAGATCCAGGTGCGGCAGGCCCAGACCCAGCTTAACGTGGCGGCGCAGGACCTCATGACCCGGGTGGCGCAGGCCTACTTCGATGTGCTGCTGGCGCGCTACAACTTAAGCACCATCCAATCGCAGAAGATCGCCGTGGCCCAACAGCTCGAGCAGGCCAAGCGCAACTTCGTGGTGGGAACGGCCACCATCACCGACTCGCGCGAAGCCCAGGCTAGATACGACCTGGTGGTGGCCCAGGAGCTGGGGGCGCAAAACGACGTGGAAGTCAAGAACCGGGCCCTGGAACGGCTGGTGGGCAAGCCCGTGGGCGAGCTCGCCGGGCTCATCACCCCGATCACGCTCAACGCCCCGCAGCCCGCCGAGATGGACGCCTGGGTCGAACAGGCCTACCAGTCCAGCCTGCAGATTGGCCTCGCCCAGCAAAGCGTGGAACTGGCCGCCCGCGAGATCGAACGCACCAGCGCCGGGCACCGGCCCACGCTGGATGCGGTGGGCTCGCTCAGCCAGAACTCCGCCAACTCCTCGGCCCAGGGCGTGGGCAGTGAGATCCGCGCGCTGGTGATCGGGGTGCAGCTGAACGTGCCGCTCTACCAAGGCGGGGCGATCAGCTCCCAGGTTCGCGAAGCGGTGGCCAACCGGGAGCGCGCGCGCCAGGACCTGGAAAACGCCCGGCGCACTGCCGCCTTGCAAACCCGCCAGGCCTACCTGGGGGTGACCTCGGGCCTGGCCCAGGTCAAGGCCCTGCAACAGGCGGTGGCTTCCACGCAGCTGCAGCTGGAATCGACCAAGCTCGGCCAGGAAGTCGGGGTGCGCACCGCCGTGGACGTGCTCAACGCCGAGCAGCAACTGAGCATCGCGCGGCGCGACCTGGCGCAGGCGCTCTACAACACCGTGCTGAACCAGCTGCGGCTTAAGGCCGCGGTGGGCAAGCTCGCCGAGGCCGACCTCGCCGAGGTCAACGCGATGCTCAAGGACGGCACCAGGTGAGTGACG
>JAXIOX010000042.1:0-8436 GCA_045403275.1 Burkholderiales bacterium
CGCGCTCATCCTCGGCATCGTCGAGGGCCTCACAGAATTCCTTCCGATCTCGAGCACCGGCCATCTGATCCTTGCCGGCGACTTGCTCGGTGTCAACAGTGAAAAGGGCAAGATCTTCCAGATCGCGATCCAGTGCGGCGCCATTCTCGCCGTGGTCTGGGAATACCGCGTCAAACTCTGGTCGGTCGCCGTGCAGCTGCCATACGACCGCGGCGCGCAGCGTTTCGCCGCGAACCTGCTGATCGCCATCATCCCGATTGCCGTGCTCGGATTGCTGTTCGGAAGCGCGATCAAGGCGAGCCTGTTCAAGCCGGTGCCGGTCGCCATCGCGTTCATCGTCGGCGGCCTGGTCATCCTCTGGGCCGAACGGCGCAATCATGCCATTTGGATCCACAGTGTCGAGGACATGCGCTGGACCGACGCGCTCAAGGTCGGCATTGCACAGACATTCGCGCTGATACCGGGAACGTCCCGTGCCGGCTCGACCATCATCGGCGGGCTGTTTTTCGGACTGTCGCGCAAGGCGGCAACCGAGTTCTCCTTCTTTCTCGCCATCCCGGTCCTGTTTGCCGCGTCGGCTTACGAACTGGTCACGAACCGGCAGCTTTTCCTTGTAGAGGATCTGGGGATTTTCGGCATCGGGTTGGCGGGGGCATTCGGTTCGGCATTCTTGTGCGTGCGCTGGTTGCTGCGTTACATAAGCCGCCACGATTTCACCGTGTTCGCGTGGTATCGGATCGGCTTCGGCATTCTGGTGCTTGTGACCGCGTATACCGGCACGGTGAACTGGACCGTCAGCTAAAGGGCGATTGGGCGATTCAGTAACCCAATCACTCAATTGCCCAATCGCTCAATCACCGCCTTTCAATTTTGCACCCAGGGCAGTCCCGCCACGCGCCAGCCACCGACGGAGTTGCGGTGGCCGCTGGCGTCCTTGTCGCCCTCGAACCCCTCTAGAACGTTGTAGCTATGCGAATAACCCGCCTGGGCTGCAACTGCTGCTGCAGCATGCGATCGACCGCCGCTACGACACAGAAACATCACGACCGCCTGCTTGTCCGCCTGTGTCTGGAGCTCGTTGAGAAAATTCGGGTTGGGCCGCGATCCGGGGTAGCTTTGCCACTCGATCTGGACGCTGCCCGGAATCCGGCCGACATAATCCCACTCCGCGTGGGTGCGTACATCCACCAGTTTTGCCCCCGGCGCTTTTTGCATGAGTTCGTAGGCCTCCTGCGGAAGCAGCGCACCGCGATAAGGCAGATTCATCTCTTTGCCGCGCTCAGCAGCCTTGTTCAGAATTTCTGAATAAGTGGCCATAATCGTTTCTACAACAATAACTTATGTTCCACTTCCGCTCCTGTTTCGGGCCGACATAAGAGCAGACGCACAAGACTAACAGAAACGCGCTGGGAACCAAAAATCTCTTGCCAAGCGCGGTGTTGTGCACTATTTTCGAGCGCGAATTCCCCTCTCGCTCTTCATTGGTGCGACGGTCTGCGGCGGAGGGCAGTTAACAAGTTGTGAATTAATGATTTTTCGGGAAATTTTGGTCGGCACACTTCGTGCTCAGTGTGACTCGCTCAATTACCCACGCAATACACCCCAAACCAGGAGAAGAAAATGGCGGCAGCCGATGTTTTCAAATTGCTC
Organism: Burkholderiales bacterium; assembly: GCA_045403275.1. Classification (GTDB taxonomy): domain Bacteria; phylum Pseudomonadota; class Gammaproteobacteria; order Burkholderiales; family JACQAP01; genus JACQAP01. The sequence continues at coordinate 1,651 of JAXIOX010000042.1, forward strand.
AAAGATAACGACGTGAAGTTCGTTGACCTGCGGTTCACCGACACCCGCGGCAAGGAACAGCACGTTACCGTCCCTGTCCGCGCCTTTGTGCCGGAGAAGTTTGAGGACGGCCATGCGTTTGACGGCTCCTCAATCGCCGGGTGGAAGGGCATCCACGCCTCCGACATGCTGCTCATGCCGGACCCCGACTCCGCGCGCCTTGACCCATTTTCCGACGAACCCACGCTGAACCTCACCTGCGACGTCATCGAGCCCACCGACGGAAAGGGCTACGACCGCGATCCTCGGACCATCGCCAAACGCGCCGAAGCCTATCTGAAGTCCACGGCAATCGGCGACACGGCTTATTTCGGGCCTGAGCCCGAGTTCTTCATTTTCGACGGTGTGACCTGGAACATCGACATGTCCGGCTGCTTCGTCAAGATCACGTCCGAGGAAGCGCCCTGGTCCAGCGGCAAGGAGTTCGAAGGCGGCAACATGGCTCACCGCCCTCCGGTCAAGGGCGGCTATTTCCCTGTGCCACCTGTTGACTCGCTGCAGGACATCCGCAATGCCATGTGTCTGGCACTCGAGCAACAGGGAGTGGAAGTGGAAGTGCATCATCACGAGGTGGCGGCCGCGGGCCAGAACGAGATCGGCACCAAGTTCAACAGCCTGGTGAAGCGCGCGGACTGGATGCAGATCCTGAAATATACCGTGTGGAACGTCGCCCATTCCTACGGCAAGACCGCGACCTTCATGCCCAAACCGATCGTTGGCGACAACGGTTCCGGCATGCACGTGCACCAGTCGGTCTGGAAAGCCGGCCAGAACCTGTTTGCAGGCAACGGCTACGCCGGCTTGTCCGAACTGGCGCTCCATTACATCGGCGGCATCATCAAGCACACCAAAGCACTCAACGCCATCACCAACCCCGGAACCAACTCCTACAAGCGCCTGGTGCCCGGCTTCGAGGCTCCCATCAATCTGGCCTACTCTGCGAAGAACCGTTCGGCGGCCTGCCGCATTCCTTACGTGGCCAGCCCGAAGTCGCGGCGCGTGGAGGTGCGCTTCCCCGACCCGACCGCGAATCCGTATCTCGCTTTCGCGGCAATGCTGATGGCCGGCCTGGACGGGGTCCAGAAAAAGATCCATCCCGGCGACCCGATCGATAAGAACCTGTACGACCTGCCGCCGGAAGAAGTCAAGAAGGTGCCGCATCCGTGCGCGTCGCTCGACGAGGCGCTGGAGAATCTCGACAAGGACCGCGAGTTTCTCACCAAGGGCGGCGTGTTTTCCAACGACATGATCGACGCGTACATCGACCTCAAGATGGAGGAAGTCACGCGCTTTCGCATGACCACTCATCCAGTCGAATTCGACATGTACTACAGCGCGTAACCGCCACCGCGACGAGAAAAAGGGCGGGGGTTCCCGCCCTTTTTTGTTTGCGCCAGATCAACTCTACTGATGGGACTCGCGGATTGATAATCGAAAACGCCTGTCTTAAACTCCCGCACGAGGCGCATCGCGTGACTGGCGCGCCTCATGTCATTGATGATCTGACGGGTGAACTCTATGCGGCTTTGTCATTGGGCGTTGTTGCTGGCAATCGCGTCGATTGCGGTACCTGTTCGGGCGGAAACCTGCAAGTACGTGGACGACGAAGGTCGCGTGATCTACTCGAACACGCCGAACAATCCTCCCAAGGGGGCAAAGTTGGTGAAATGCTTCAGCGACCCTGCTCCCAGCTCGGCACCGCAGGAGCCCAAGCCGCAGTCCGGTGCCCGGGAAGATTTTCCCAAGGTGGATGGCGAGACGCAGAAAAAGCGCGACGACGAGCGGCAGCGCATTCTCGAAAAGGAACTCGCCGACGAGCAGCAGCAACTCGAGGCCGCCAGGCAAAAACTCGCCGAACAGGAAGCGATACGGACGGGGGACGAGCGCAACTATCAGCGTTATCTCGACCGCATCAAGCCATTTCGCGACGCCGTTGCGAACCACGAACGCAACATCGAAGCCATCAGGCGCGAGATCTCCAACCTGAAATAAGCTGCAACAGCCACGGCAAGGCGCCAGGCCGCGTCAGTCTTTGCAGACCGTCTTTCGCGACCTGCCTTTGCATGCAATCCCAGTGGCGCGCTTCTTGCGCAATCACACCCGTCCGGCGTGTGGCGCTGCGATGACCCAACCGAGTCTCCAAGGAGTCGACGCGCTGGTAACAGCGGTTGTCCTGTTGGACAACGCCCAGTTCGTGCGTTACATCAACCCGGCGGCAGAGAACCTGCTCGCGATCAGCGCCAAGAACATCGTCGGATTGCCGCTCGAGCGGGTTTTTGCCGAACCTGGCCTTCTGGTTGCCGCGGTGAACTACGCCGCAGAAAACAACTGCAGCCACACGCAACATGAATTAGCTCTGTCCGCGGCGGGCCGCGCCCGGCTCGAAGTGTCATGCACCGTGACGCCGGTAGAGATTGCCGGGGTCGAGGGGTTCCTGATCGAATTGAGCCCGCTGCACCAGCAACTGCGCATCGCGCGCGAGGAGCGTCTGATCGACCAGAGTACGCAGACCCGCGAGCTTATCCGCAATCTTGCGCACGAGATCAAGAACCCGCTGGGGGCGCTGCGCGGCGCGGCACAACTCCTCGACAGGGAACTGGAACGCCCGGCCCTGCATGAGTACACGCAGGTAATCATGAAGGAGGCCGACCGGCTGCAGTCGCTGATGGACAGGCTGCTTACGCCGCACCGGCTGCCGCAGGTCACGCGGTTCAATGTGCATGAGGCGCTGGAGCGCGTGCGCAGTCTGCTGGTGGCGGAGTTTCCCGACGGAATCGTGATCTTGCGCGACTACGATGTAAGCCTGCCGCCGTTGACCGCGGATCGCGAGCAGATCATCCAGTCGCTGCTAAACGTGGCCCGCAATGCCGCACAGGCGGTGCAGGGGAAAGGCACGATCATCCTGCGCACGCGCGTGGCGCGCAGGGCGACATTGGCGAAGAAGATGTATCGCCTGGCCTTGCTGGTGCAGATCATTGACGACGGTCCGGGTGTTCCGGAAGACTTGAAGGACAGGATCTTCTTTCCTCTGGTGAGTGGGCGCGAGGGCGGCCATGGGGTTGGACTTACGATCGCCCAGACCTTCATCACCCAGCACCACGGCACCATCGAACTGGAGAGTCAGCCGGGCTGGACCTGCTTCAGCATCATGCTCCCGATCGAATGACCGAGAGCAAGGATGAAGGCGGAAGGATGAAGGATGAAGGAACAAGGATGAAGGATGAGGGATGAAGGCGGAAGGAAAAACCAGGGGCGAAACACCTAGAGATTCCGCCGAACTGCTGGCTCGGACGAAGCGATTTGCCCTAGATGTGATCCATTTCTACTCAAAATTGCCTCGCGATACGGTTTGTCAGGTGCTTGGCAAGCAGCTACTCAGATCCGCAACGTCTTTCGGGGCGCATTATCGGGAGGCGCAACGTGCAAAATCAACCCCCGACTTTGTTAGCAAAATAGAAGGCGGTCTTCAAGAACTTGACGAATCGCTCTACTGGCTGGAACTGTTGGAAGAATCCGGAATGGCCGATCGCGCGTCATTCATTCCATTGAAGTCTGAGACCGGGGAATTACTTGCAATCTTTGTAACCATCGCGAAGTCTGCGAAAAGAACGTTAACGAAAGAGAAATAAGGATGTGCCTGTTCGCTCTTCACCTTTCATCCTTCATCCTTCATCCTTCATCCTTGTTCTTTCCTCCTTGCTTATGAAACCCGTTTGGATCATCGACGACGACCGCTCGATTCGCTGGGTGTTCGAAAAAGCGCTCACGCGGGAGAACATTGCATTCAAGGTTTTCGCCTCCGCGCAGGAGGCGCTGCAGGCGCTGTCGGCATCGACGCCGCAGGTGGTGGTCAGCGACATTCGCATGCCGGGAGGCTCCGGACTCGAATTGCTGCAGAAGCTCAAGGAGAAGTATCCCAACCTGCCGGTCATCATCATGACCGCCTACTCGGACCTCGAGAGCGCGGTGGCGGCTTTCCAGGGCGGCGCTTTCGAGTATCTGCCCAAGCCCTTCGACGTCGACCAGGCGGTGGATTTGATTCGTCGGGCGATGGAAGAGAGCCTGCGTCAGGGCGACGTCGCCGAAGCGGCGCAGGAATCACCCGAGATTCTTGGCCAGGCGCAGTCCATGCAGGAAGTGTTCCGCGCCATCGGGCGGCTCACGCAATCGCACGCCACTGTACTCATCAATGGCGAATCCGGCACTGGAAAGGAACTGGTGGCCCGCGCACTTCACCGCCACAGCCCGCGCGCGCCCAAACCATTCATCGCCATTAACACCGCGGCAATTCCCAAGGATCTGCTCGAGTCGGAGTTGTTCGGGCACGAACGCGGCGCCTTCACCGGCGCGCAGGCGATGCGGCGCGGTCGTTTCGAACAGGCCGAAGGCGGCACCCTGTTTCTGGACGAGATCGGCGACATGCCGCCCGACCTGCAGACCCGCCTGCTGCGGGTGCTGTCGGACGGTCAGTTCTACCGCGTCGGCGGGCATCAACCGTTCAAGGCCAACGTGCGCATCATCGCGGCAACGCACCAGGACCTGGAAAGCCGGGTCAAGCAGGGCATGTTCCGTGAGGATCTATTCCACCGGCTGAATGTGATCCGGTTGCGCCTGCCGGCGCTGCGCGAACGCCGCGAGGACATTCCGCTGCTGGCCAAGTATTTCCTTCAGAAAAGCGCGCGTGAATTGGGCGTGGAATCCAAAAAGCTGTCCGCGGTGGCGATGAAGTATCTGTCGTCGCTGAATTTCCCCGGTAACGTGCGCCAGCTCGAGAACCTTTGCCACTGGCTGACGGTGATGGCGCCGGGGATGAACGTCGACGTCATGGACCTGCCTCCGGAGTTGCGTGAGGAAGCCCATGTTCACTCCGCGGAGAGCTGGGTGACGGCGCTGGAGCGGGAAGCGGAAATGCTGCTGAAACGCGGCGACAGCGCGATCCTCGATGAACTTTCCCGGCAGTTCGAGCGGGCGCTCATAACCAGGGCGCTTGCCCACACCGGCGGCCGCAGGATCGAAGCTTCCGTGCTGCTGGGAATGGGCCGCAACACACTGACCCGCAAGATCCAGGAACTGGGATTGGAAAAGGACGATGGGGCAGACTAAGAACCCCCAAGATCTCAACGCGGAGGACGCGGAGGACACGGAGGAAGGACAAGAGCAAGAAAATGCATGTGAGAGTTAAAACCCTCAATGGGCAGACAAACCGCCAAAGTAGATATTGGCGGCAAAGCCTCACGAACAGTCACCCCGCTCTTAACCCCAATTTGCTTTTCCTCGTTTTTGCTTTTCCTCCGGCGCCGCCGACACGGCGTTGGCGTAGCCATCCGGGGCGGGAGGCGGCGCTTCGGCGCACTACCCGCAAACGGCCGACTACATCGGTAACGTGTCCGTGCGCCGCTCCGCGTCCTCCGCGGTGAGCTTTTTCTTAGGCAATCTCGGCGACGACCGGTGCATGGTCGGAGGGCCGTTCCAGCTTGCGCATGTCCACATGAATGCTGCTCGAACTGCAGCGCGCCGCTGGTTCGGAAGAGAGAAGGATGTGATCGATGCGCAATCCCAGATTGCGCTTGAAAGCATTCATGCGGTAGTCCCACCAGGAGTATGACTTCTCGGGCTGTTCGAACAGCCTGAAGCTGTCTTTCAGTCCGCGCCCGAGCAGTCGCTGAAACGCGGCACGCTCAGGCGGGCTGACCAGAACCTGGCCTTCCCAGGCCTTCGGGTCGTGGACGTCGCGGTCTTCCGGCGCGATGTTGAAGTCGCCGAGCACCGCCAGCCGCGGGTGCTTCGTCAGTTCCGCGTCCAGCCAGAAGTCAAATGCCGCCAGCCAGTCGAGCTTGTAGCGATACTTGTCGGATTCCAGGCTTTGGCCGTTGGGTACGTATGCGCACACCAGCCGCAGGTCTCCCACGGTGGCGGACAACACCCGTCTCTGCACGTCAGCGTAGCCGGGGATGCCCGCCTCGACCGCTTGCGGCGCGTCGCGCGCCAGGATCGCCACGCCGTTGTAGGTTTTCTGCCCTGAAAATACGGCGCTGTATCCGGCCTTACCGATTGCGTCCAGAGGAAAATTTGCATCCTCGGTTTTGGTTTCCTGCAGGCAAACCGCGTCGGGGTGCTCACGCGCGAGCCACTCGAGGAGATGCGGAAGGCGAACCTTCAGCGAGTTGACATTCCAGGCGGCGAGCTTCAAGCGTCGTCAGTTTTGCTCGGGTACAGGTTCGGATTCGGGCTTTTCCGGATCGCTCGTGCCATCCCGCGCCGGTGCCTGCTCCGGTGCGAGCGGCGGTGCGGCAGGGACCGGTTTGGTCTGGTCCGGCGTGACCGGCACTAATGCGGTCTTGGGGTAGCCGGCGGCATCGAGCGCAGTGCTCCACCTTGCTTCCTCGAAGCCGACCAATATCCAGTGCCCCACCTTCAGAACCGGCGCGACTTCCTGTCCGCCCGTCACCTTTTTCAACTCTTCCCTTACCTCCGGTTCCATCGGATCCTTGGACGTGTGCGGCACACCACGCTTGGCGAGCAGCGCACGGGCGCGGTTGCAGCCGTCTCCGCAGTCATACACGAAGATCGTCACCGGGAAGTTTTTCACGGCCTGCTGGAGGACGTACGGCATCGGGACATCCGTGGGCTTGTCTCCGAGTTGTTTGCGCTCGATTTTCCTGGCACCCGGCGGCGGCGGCTGATCGCTGTAATGGACCGTGCCGTCCGCGTCCTCCCATTTGTAAGTGTCGCCCTGGGCCAGCGCCA
>JAXIOX010000080.1:0-11588 GCA_045403275.1 Burkholderiales bacterium
GCAAGGCGTCGATCCGCAGGTCGCATTGGAGTTGCTTCTCGCCTGGAACCGCATACGTTGCCGCCCACCGCTTGCCGAAAACGAGGTGGCGCAGGTCGTGGACAGCATCACGCGGCTACATCAGCAGAAAAGCGAGTAACCCCATCGCCCAGGAGCGCCACGACGGGGCCGCGCCGCCTCAAGGCGAGGCGAACGCGAAATGATGAAGCGGACAATCGAATGCGCCGGGATCGGTCTTGTTCGCGGCAAAGGAGAAGTTCGGCTCGCCCGGTTGCTGGTATTGAACATCGCGTCGAGGATCAATCGGCGAGATCCGGTTCGCCGCAATGCTCGAGGATATACTCGCGGGCTGCGTCACGCAGCCTGAGGGCGGCAGCAAAGTCCGACCCCGCATCTGACGAGGTCATGATCGGCTCGCCGATGGATACCGTGACAGGCCCATGCCGCGGGAACCATTGATCGCCTCGCAGCACGGTACGCGTGCCGCGGATGGCTATGGGGACAACGGGTACACGCGTTTGCGCGGCGGCCACGAAGCCCCCGAGGTGAAACGGCAGCAGACCTGCGGTGCGACGCAGCGTCCCCTCCACAAACACCACCAAAGCATCGCCGCCCCGAAGTCGCGTCACGACCTCCTGGGCATCGCGTACGCTGCGTTCGATGTCGGTGCGCTCGACGAGCAGGGCACCTGTGCGGCTTAGCACGATATTGGCAGCCCAACGCTGCTCCAGCTCGCGTTTGGCCAGGAACGCATAGGGAAAACCGGGCGGGAACGCAGCGAGCAGCACTAGCACGTCCGCGTAGCTCGCGTGGTTGGAGACGATTACGCAAGGCGCGCGGGCGGACAGCCGCTCCCGCCCATGCACCGCCAGGGGCGTGCGGGTGAGTCGGACGAGGAGGCGCGCGATGGCTTGCGCCAGTCTGCGGCGCCGGGTAAGGCCGGGCAGTACGAGTACGGCGAGGACAATCACAGAACCCGCCACACCGAATAGTGTCCACGCGTAGCCCGCATAAGACAGGTCAGCCGTGGCACGCCTGGCCCGCCGCAGCAGCGGCAGCGCGCTGGCACAGGCAAAACGCACCGCCTGCCACGCCGGGCTGGGCGGCGGGCGCCCGATGTCGCCCCGCTCGTACAGATCACGGCTTGCCTGTCGTCTCAGCTTGCCGCTCGATGTCTTCGGTACGCTGTGAGGGGGAGCGAGCACGACATCGTCGGGCGGTTCGCCGATCAGAGCGACAACCGCATCCGTTATCCTGCTGCGCAGCGCCTCCAGGTCCTGCGTGCCTTGCATCCGCGTCTCGGCAAGAACGATCAAGCGCTCGGTGCCGTGGCGGGGATCTGGACTGCCGAACACCGCGACGCAGCCGCGGCGCACAGAGTCGATGGCGCCGACTGCTTCTTCGATCTCCTGCGGATGAAGGTGGCGCCCCGCGCGTATGATGACGTCCTTGATGCGACCGGTGACGTAGATTTCGCCGTTGACCGCGTAAGCGAGGTCGCCGGAGTCGAGCCACTCACCGTGCAGCAGTTCGCGTGTCGCATCCGCATTGCGGTAATAGCCTTTCGTGGAGGACGGCCCCTTGAACTGCAGGCGACCCTCGACGCGATCCGCCACTTCGTGACCGGTCTCGTCGACGATACGAATATCGTGCTCGGGTAACGGCACTCCGCATGCTACTACCCGTAGCGCGCGCGGGTCTTCCGCTGGCAAGGGCGTCGCCCGGCTCTCTCGCATGAGAACACCGCGGTCGATGCTGTCAATCAGGGGACCGCGGCCGGGGGGCGGGAAAGCCAGCCCTACGCAGCATTCGGCGAGCCCGTAGACCGGCGTCATCGCGGTTGGCGAAAAACGGTAGCGCCCGAATCGCTGCGCAAAGGCGGAGATGGTATTGGCGCTCACCGATTCTGCGCCGTTGAAGGCCAGGCGCCACGAGCTCAAGTCGAGCCCTTCAATCTGGCTGTCGTCGATGCGGCCCGCGCACAACTGGTACGCGAAGTTGGGCGCCGCGGAAAGTGTACCGTGGTAATGATGTACCGCCCAAAGCCAGCGCGCGGGCCGACTCAGGAAGGCGAGCGGGGACATGATCACCAGTCGAGCGCCGTAGTAAAGGCTGCCCAACCACGCGCCGATCAGCCCCATGTCGTGATACAGCGGCAGCCAGCTCACGAACACGTCGGCGGCGCCGGCCTGCACTGCCCCGCCCATAGCACGGATATTGGCCAGCAGATTTGCATGCGTCAGCATTACTCCCTTGGGATTGCCGGTGCTGCCCGAGGTGTACTGAAGCAAAGCGAGGTCGCCGGCGCCTGGACGCAGACGCGGCGGCGCCTGATTGGCCACGCCCAGTTCGCTGGCGGTCATTACCGTGCGCAGAGCCGGTGCATGAGCGCGCAGCAGTCTCGCGGCGGTTTTCGCCTCCGGAAAGGTGATGAGCACGCGCGCCTGGCAGTTGGACAAGATGCCAGCCTGGCGCCGCAGATGGTCCTCAAGGTGAGAGGCGCGCAGCGGCGGATAGAGAGGCACCGCCATCCCGCCCGCGAGCAAGATGCCGAAGAACGCGAAGAAGTAGTCGCGTCCGGTGGGCAGCATGATCGCCACGGCCTCGCCCGTCTGCAGGCCGCGCGTTTGCAGGTTGGCAGCGAAAGTCTGTGCTCGGTCCCGCAATTCGCGGTGAGTGATCGTCTCTTCCGCCGGCCCAGTTGCGTTCTCCCGCACGATCACGATGTGGACCCGGTCGGGATGCATACCGGCGTGCCAGTCCAGCACATCGAGCAGCGTTGCGGCATCGGTGGCAGCCTCGGCCTCCGCGACTTCGAGGGCAGGCGCGCGTTGGGTGGCGGCGATCCGCGCAGGCATCGCGTGCGGCTGCAGGGCCAGGGTGATCAGAAAATCGCGCGGGGTGTCGGCGCTTCCGAGCAGCGTTTCGGGAAGACTTCGATCAAATGCACTCTCGACCCGTAGCATCAACTCCATGCGCGCCAGGCTGTCGAAGCCGAGATCCCGATCGAACAGGCTGTCGAGCGTTACCCGGGAGATGGCGCGCCGGGGGTGCAGCTCTCTATCCAGCTCTGCGACGACGCGCAGGAGCCGCTCGGCTTGATCCTCTCGGGAGGTTGTACGCTGTTGCATGAAGGGGAGCCGGCTTACGTGGAAGGCGAAGTGGGCCTTGTCGGCTCACCGAATTCGTACAACTGCCGTGATGAGAAGACCCCACTCGTTCATGTGATTGTCTGCCCCAGGATTGTCATCAACGATCACACTAATTCATGCCAGCTCCCGCTTCTTTGATCTGGCTCAGATCGGGTGCCTTTGCCGGCCATAGGATTGCCACAACAGAAATCGAACCCATCATTCCATCAGCACAGGAGCAAATGACCCCTAACCCGCATACCACGCGATGAATCCGGTCACTCTCTTTCTATGCGGCGACGTCATGACCGGACGCGGGATCGATCAGATCCTGCCGAGGCCCTGCGACCCCGCGATCCGCGAACCCTATATGGACAGCGCGCTCGGCTACGTACAGTTGGCGGAGGAGGCGAACGGACCGATTCCACGGCCCGTGGACGCCTCGTACATCTGGGGCGATGCGCTCGCGGAATTCCAGCGCGTCAAACCGCAGGCGCGAATCATCAACCTGGAAACGGCCGTGACCTGCAGCGAGGACCGGATGGCCAAGGGAATCAACTACCGGATGAATCCGGCCAACATCTCCTCTCTGACCGCAGCCGGAATTGACTGCTGTGCACTCGCCAACAACCACGTGCTCGATTGGGGGATGTCGGGCCTGACCGAGACGCTCGCCACGCTCAATGCCGCGCGGATCAAGACCGCAGGGGCCGGTTCAAGCGAGGACGAGACTTGGGCGCCGGCGGTGCTTCCGCTAGCCGATGACCGCCGGGTCATCGTGTTCTCCTTCGGCACCGCGACCAGCGGCATTCCGAAATCATGGGCCGCAACCGGGACGAAGGGCGGTGTTGCATTCCTGCCCGATCTTGAGCAGCACATCGTGCAGCGAATCGCGCTGGCCGTTCGGACGCACAAGCGGCCCGGAGATCTCGCGGTGGTGTCTGTTCACTGGGGCGGCAACTGGGGTTACGGCATTGCTGCCGATGAAGTGCGCTTCGCCCATGCGCTCATCGACGGCGGCGCGGATCTGTTTCACGGCCACTCCTCGCATCATCCCAAGGGAGTCGAGGTATTTCACGACAGATTGGTCGTTTACGGCTGTGGCGATTTCATCAACGACTACGAAGGGATCAGCGGTTACGAGGCGTTCCGCGGCGACCTGGGCCTGATGTACTTCCCGACCCTGGACGCCGACACCGGCCGTCTGCTGCGGCTCGAACTCGTCGCTACACAGATGAAACGCATGCGGGTACAGCGCGCCTCAGCAGCCGATTCGCGGTGGCGGCGCGCGCTCCTTGACCGCGAAGGATGGCGTTTCGGTACCTGGACCGAAGCAGCGGCGGACCATCGAATTGAGTTGCAGTGGAGAAAGGGGCGCGATTTGCGCGTTCCCAACCCTTGAAGCGTCCTTGGGCTCAAACACCTACCGTTTGCGGTTCGCCTCTCTCGATGCGCTTGGTGCCTTCGCGGCTACTTCGGTTTCGCTCAGCAATCACAACTTCGGCTCGGGAGGGTGGGCGTAAGTTCTTTCGTGAACCCGCTGGCATTCGAGGCAGCGCAGCGCGCCCGGTTGCACCAAAAGCCTTTCGAAGTCGATTTCGTCCCCGCAATCCACACATATCCCGTAGCTGCCACCGGCGAGCTTTTCCCGCGCCACCTCGAGCTGGCGCAATTCACCCAGATCGCGGTCGAGTTCCGCGCTGTCGAGATCGGAAATCAGGTCCGCTGTCGCCTTATCGCCTCCATCCGTCACCGGCCCGGCCAGCTCGCCGTAGGTCTCGTCTCGCGAGCGGGCCGCGTCCCGATGGATTTCCGCAGAGAGTGCCTCGCAGCGTTCGTCGATCATCGCCCGCAGTCTTGCCAGTTGTTCAGGCGTCAGCACGGCTCGTCTCCTTCATATGACTGGTTGGTATTCATTCTAGCTCGCAAGCCGTTTGACCGCGGCGGCGAGCAGCGGGGCAATGGAAACGACTTCAAGCTGCGCACTGGCAACCGCCGGTACGCTGTCGGTCGTGACGATGCGCCGCAAAGGGCTGGCGCGGATGCGATCGAGTGCTCCCGGCGCCATAACCGCATGGATGAACAAGGCATGAGTTTCTCTGGCTCCGGAGCGCACCAGCGCTTCTGCCGCACCGACCAGCGTTCCTCCGGTGCTTGCCATGTCGTCCACGATCAGGCAGGAGCGCCCGCGCACGTCGCCGAGAACATGCAACGCGGCGGCCACATCCGGTGCCGGGCGGGTCTTGGCCACGACCGCCACCGGCGCTCCAAGCATGGCGGCATAACGCTGCGCGCGTTTCAGCCCTCCGGCGTCGGGAGAAACGATCGTCAAATCGGAAATGTGCCACTCGCGCACCGTCGGCACCATCAGCTCGTCGGCCCGCAAATGAACCAGCGGTATTTCGAACGCGCTTTCCAGCGCGGGCGAATGCAACTCCAGGACAACTGCACGGTCGATGCCCGCGGTGTGCAGGAAGCGGGCCGCGAGCTGCGCCGAACGTGGTTCGCCCGGATTGTTTATTACGTCCTGGCGCGCGTAGCCGAAGTAGGGTAACACCGCCGTGATACGTCCCGCGCCCGCGCCCCGCGCCGCATCGGTTATCAGCGCCAACGTCATGAGGCGCTCGTTGGTCGGTGTCGAAGTCGGTTGAATGATGTAGACGTCCGCGTCCCGCACGTCGGCCTCGATCTTGATGCGGGCTTCGCCGTCGGCGAACGCCGTGATCGAAAGCGGCGTTGGCGCGACGCCGGTCAGGCGTGCCACCGCGTCCGCAAGCCGCGGATGTCCGTCACCCGCGACTAGCGCGATGTTGCGCACGTGGTTCAATCTGCCCATGCTGTTCACGCTACCGGGGGCATGTGCGGTTCCCATTGACCGAGATCAAACGCGCCGAACGTGGCGCATGCTTTTCTGTCAGCGAGAGTCCAATGCCAGATCGGATGCAAAACAATAACCGGCGGATCGGCGCGCTGCCGTGCGATCTGCTCGCCGGATGGAAAACGTACGCGGCGAAACGGTACTCTTGCCACAGTGCCTGACACGCGATCGAGATAACCGATTACGAATTCGGCTTTGCCGAAATCGGAGTCCCATTGGATGCGGTGCAATGAATCCTGAATGGGAATCATCGGGCCGTTACGCGCACTGACATTGCGCCGGAGATTTCCGCGACCTCGAAACGTACCGGTATGAAGCGCTCGATCAGCCATATCGCGGTTTGTGCATGACTCGAAACTGCGCGCGTGGTGAAGCGCCCGCCCGCCAGGGCGAGATAGATCAGGATCTGGTCAGCCGCGTGAATGTCGAGTGTCACGCGCGCGGCGAGATCGGACGCCAGCTCTGCGCCGGCGGCTTCGCCCAACGTTTCGGCGCGCACACCACGCTCGGCGGCGCGGCCCGCGCCGAGCACGGTGCGCTGCGTTGTAGCCCAGCATGCGACCGCGCCCCCGGTACCGATGGCCTCAGTGCCGCCAAGTGCCGCGGTGTCAAACGCAGCCGGCCGGCCGAGATCCGCCAGGCGCACGAGCGCCGCATCGCGCATCCGCTCGGCAATACTCAGAGGGAGGTTCGCGACGTGAGCAATTCCCTCGACCGAGACAAGCCGCCCCGGTTTATCCAGTTCCAGCGGCCTCAAGCGCGCCGGTTCGACCGAAACCTCCGCCTTGCCGCCGCCGCGTGGATAGTAGCCGCGGCGCACCACGCGGCAGCGCGCATTGACACCCATGTGGCCAAGCAGGCCCAACAATACGTGGCGAAAGTCGTCGAGAGGAGGGGCCGCGCGCACGTCCGTACCGCCGCGTAGGATTACCCGGCTCGACTCGGGGGCGCACAACAATACTGGCAGGAGCGCCTGCAGCACGAGCGTAATGCTTCCTGCGGTGCCGACGTCGAAGCGGAATTCGCCGCCGCGTAGCCGACGCGGTACGAAAGTGAACGTCTGCGCGCGCAGTTCGAGGCCTTCGCAGCTCGCGTCGCACAGGGATGCCACGGCTCGCACCGCGGCAAGGTGCTGCGGCGCCAGTCCTGGCTGGTCGCGTTTGATGCGGACATTGTCGACACCGACCGCCTGTCCGGTGATGGCGGCCAAAGCAACCGCGGTGCGGACCAATTGTCCGCCGCCTTCGCCGTACGATGCGTCGATCTGGAGCATCAGCTTCGTGTCCGGACACGCCGTAGCTTAATGGAAGCCAGCGAAGTTTAGCGGGCCAATCCAGAGGGTCCGGAGGGGCAGCAGTCACATGGTGCCGAATTGCCGCGCCTTCATTGCGGCGCGCACGCCGTCGAGCGCGAGGTTTGCTGCGACCGCGCGCGGGGCGAGGTCGGCTTTGAAGACCGAAAACGTGATCTTGATTGATTGTTCCTTCTGAACTGAGCCGTCAGCGGCGCGATTCGGACTCTCGTCCGGCAGCGGGCGGCCCGGACGTTGCCGCGGCTATCCGACAAAAGCCCTGCGAAGGAACGTCCAGGGCGGCGTTGAACTTGCTCGACAGGTTCTGAAACGCGATTAGCCCGGTGAGTTCGACGATGGCGTCGTCGTCGAAATGGCGCCTGAGCCCCGCCATCAGCTCATCGCTGACGCGTCGATCGCTCATCGTCATCGCCTCGGTATACTCGAGCGCCGCCCGTTCGGCCTCGGTGAACACGGCGCTCTCCCGCCAGTCCGCCAACTGCTCCGCCTTCTCCATCGAACCCGCCCGCCGGGCAAGCGTCATGGAGTTGAGATCCACGCAGAACCTGCACCAGTTGATCTGCGATACGCGCACGGTGACCAGCGAACGCAGCACAGGGCTGAGCGGCGAGCGGCGCCGATCCAGCGCGCCATACAAGAGCGAAACGGCGAGAAACAGAAACGGCGAGCGGCCCCACAGCAGTGCCGGCATCAAAACCTGTCCATACTTGCGTTTCTGGTTCCAGAAGAACGGCCGCAGGTACCACGGGTAGGCAGGAATCGGCTTGTCAGTAACCCTCAATGCTTCATCACTCGGTCGGTGGAGAAGACTCTTGAGCAAACGATACAACCGCGACCGCCGGCCAGCTTGATCCTGATCAATCCGGGACGATGGGTTCAGGCTTACAAGACTCCTTCCATGGGCGTGCGGAGCCAGAGCAAGCTGGTTGAGGCGTTGCACGATCCGGCGTGCTATCCGCACCCGGTGCAGTCGATTCGCATCCTCGAGACACACATCTCTTTCGTGGTCCTGACCGGGACTTTTGCCTACAAGATCAAGAAACCGGTCGATCTCGGCTTTCTCGATTTCACGACTCTGGAAAAAAGACGGCTGTTTTGCGACGAAGAGCTGAGACTGAACTCGCGGCTCGCGCCGGAGCTTTACCTCGACGTCGTGCCCATCAGCGGAACGCCCGATGCCCCCCGGGTGGCGGGTGGCGGGGATGTCATCGAATACGCGGTCAGGATGCGCGAATTCCCGCAGGAAGCATTGGCGGACCGCGTGCTCGCCCGAGGCGAGCTGACATCGCGCCATATCGACGCCCTGGCTGCACTGGTAGCCGAGTTTCACCTCCGCACGCAGTGTTCCGGCGAGAACGATGGGTACGGTGCCCCCGACGCGATATTGGCCTCTGCCGCACAAAACTTTGCCCAGATTCGTGCTCTTCCGATACCGGCGGCGCACCTGCCGCTTCTCGACGAGGTCGAGGCCTGGAGCCGACGCGAGCACGAGCACCTGCGCGAAGTCTTTGTACAGCGCAAACGCGAAAACAGGGTGCGCGAATGCCACGGCGATCTTCACCTGGGAAACATCGTGTTCCTGGACGGTGAACCGCGGGTTTTCGATTGCATCGAGTTCAACCCGGACTTGCGCTGGATCGACGTGATGAACGAAGTCGCATTCCTGGTCATGGACCTCAAGGCATCCAGTAGGCAGGACTTTGCGGGACGGTTCCTGAACGCCTATCTCGAATCCACCGGCGACTATGGCGGTCTGAGTGTGCTGCGCTACTACCTGGCGTACCGGGCGCTGGTGCGAGCGAAGATCAACCTCCTGCGCGCGCATCAGCTCGAGCCAGGCACCGAGGGACCGGCGCCTGTCCAGGAGCGGTCGCGCCGCTACTTGGCGCTGGCACAGAGTTGCACCCGTCCGCCTCGCCCATTCGTTCTGATTACGCACGGCTTTTCGGGAAGCGGCAAGACCACATTGTCGCAGCCGCTGCTCGAATTGAGCGGCGCGATCCGGATCCGGTCCGATGCAGAAAGAAAGCGGATTCATGGCCTTACGGCGAAGAAACGTCCCGGGTCCGGCATTGCCGAGGGCCTGTATCGTCCCGATGCGACCGAGTCGACCTACAGGCGGCTCCTCGATCTGGCACGGATCATCGTCGAAGCCGGACACGCCGTTATCGTCGACGCCACCTTCCTCCAGCACAGGCAGCGGGATATGTTTCGCGCCTTTGCGGCAAGCGCAGGTGTCCCCTTTTTTATCGTCGACTTCACTGCCAGCGAAGCACTATTGCGCGAGCGCATCCGCGCCCGGAGCGAGCGCGGCGACGACGCTTCCGATGCGGACCTGGCGGTTCTCGAACATCAACAGAAGACGCACGAGCCGCTACAGACCGATGAGCTTGAGTCGGTATTTGCCTACGATGCATCCGGACCTGCCGATCGGGCGGAGCGTTCGCAGACCTGGGCGCCATTGTTGCGGCGACTGTCGCTCACGCCTGCGGCCGAATGCCTTCCGGCGACAGGGGACGACGTGTAGTCGTCAGCCCTTCACGCACACCAGCGGCTCGAGCTTCGCCACTTTCTTCGCCAGGCCCGCTGCTTCTGCGGAGTCGACGACTTCGCTCACGTCCTTGTACGCACCCGGCGCCTCCTCGGCGACGCCGCGCATCGACCGGCTGCGGATCAGGATTCCACGCGCCGCGAGGTCGTCCACCACTTTCCTCCCGCTCCATATTTTTGTTGCCTCGTGCCGGCTCATCGCCCGGCCGGCGCCATGACAAGCGGAGCCGAACGCCTGCTCCATCCCTGACGCGGTGCCCGCGAGAATGTAGGAACTTGTACCCATGCTGCCGCCGATCAGCACCGGCTGCCCCGCCTCAATCAGCGCGGCGGGCAATTCCGGATGTCCGGGACCGAAAGCGCGAGTCGCGCCTTTTCGATGGACGAAGAGTTGCCTTCGTTTGCCGTCGACTTCGTGCTCCTCGACCTTGCAGGTGTTGTGCGAGACGTCGTAAAGCAGCGGCATCTTCGCCTCGGAATAGACTTCGCCGAACGCTTCACGCGTGAGGTGGGTGAGGATCTGGCGGTTGGCGAGCGCGCAGTTGATCGCGGCGCGCATCGCGCCGAGGTAGCGCTGCCCGATCTCCGAGTTGATCGGCGCACAGGCGAGCTCGCGGTCGGGCAGAGCGATTCCGTAGCTCTTGGCGGCGATCACCATTTCCTTCAGGAACTCGGTCCCGATCTGGTGGCCGAGTCCGCGCGAACCGCAGTGAATGCTGACGACAATGTCGTTTTCGCGCACGCCATAGGCTTTCGCGACAGCTTGATTGAAAATCTCGGCGACCCGTTGCACTTCGAGATAGTGGTTGCCCGAACCCAGAGTCCCCATTTCGTCGCGTTGCCGTTTCTTTGCCTGCTCGGACACCGCCGAGGTCTTGCCGCCGCGCATCTGCCCACGCTCCTCGATACGCTCCAGATCCTCGGGGCGGCCGTAACCCCGCTGCACCGCCCACGTTGCACCGCCGGCGAGCATCGAATCCATTTCCTTTTCCGACAGGCGCAGCCGGCCGGTGCTGCCGAGCCCTGCAGGGATATGCCTGTAGAGCGTGTCGGCGAGCCGGCTCTGCAGCGGCTTGAGGTCTTCGAAAGTCAGGCCGGTGTGCATGCAGCGCACGCCGCAGGAAATGTCGAATCCCACCCCGCCGGCGGAAACCACGCCGCCCTCGTCCGCGTCGAAGGCCGCCACGCCGCCGATCGGGAAGCCGTAGCCCCAGTGTGCGTCGGGCATCGCATACGAGGCTTTGACGATACCGGGCAGCCTGGCGACGTTGGTTACCTGCTGGTATACCTTGTCGTCCATCGCCTCGATCAGTTCGCGGCTCGCGAATATCACCGCCGGCACGCGCATTCCTGCCTGCGGGGCGATTTCCCACTCGTAATCCGATTTGCGCTTGAATAGCGAAAGATCCACGGCTTACCGTTTCTTCAGACGTCGACGACGCATTGTGCGATCCACGAGCCGTCGGCCCGCTGCCGCACCGCCAGCTCGGTGAACGTCGCCCCTTTCACTTCCACCGTTGGCCGGTGGCGGGCGATATCGAGTTTCTCGCCCCACGCGCTGGCGCGCAGCCCCGTTCCCGCGATCGCCACCTCGAATTTCGAGTAAAGCAGGAAATCGGTGCCCATCGAATAGATCAGCGCGTTCAGCCAGTCCACCAGCAGCAACTCCTCGTCCGGCGCTTCGCATTCGAACTCCCGCTTAGCTGCGGGGCGCACC
>JAXIOX010000197.1:0-2203 GCA_045403275.1 Burkholderiales bacterium
CACTCTTTCAGCTGCTTCTCGACGTTGATCTTGATCTTGTGCAGCGGCACGTGGCCGGGGCCCTCGATCATCACCTGGCAGCCCTTGTCCCAGGCGATCCTGGTGAGCTCGCCCAGGGTCTCGAGCTCGGCGAACTGCGCGCGGTCGTTGGCGTCGGCAATCGAGCCAGGCCGCAGCCCATCGCCGAGCGAGAACGACACGTCGTACTTGCGCATGATGTCGCAGATCTCGTCGAAGCGTTCGTAGAGGAAGCTTTCTTTGTGCCGCGACAGGCACCACTTCGCCATGATCGAGCCGCCGCGCGAGACGATGCCGGTGACGCGGCCGGCGGTGAGATGGATGTAGCCGAGCCGCACGCCGGCATGAATGGTGAAATAGTCGATGCCCTGCTCGCACTGCTCGATCAGGGTATCCTTGTAGACCTCCCAGTCGAGCTTGACCGGGTCGCCGTCGACCTTCTCCAGCGCCTGGTAGATCGGCACCGTGCCGATCGGTACCGGGGCGTTGCGGATGATCCATTCGCGGGTGTTGTGGATGTTGCGGCCGGTGGAGAGATCCATCACCGTGTCGGCGCCCCAGCGGATCGCCCACACCATCTTCTCGACCTCCTCCTCGACCGAGGAGGTCACCGCCGAGTTGCCGATATTGGCGTTGATCTTGGTGAGGAAGTTGCGGCCGATGATCATCGGCTCGAGCTCGGCGGGGTTGATGTTGGAAGGAATGATCGCGCGTCCGCGTGCGACCTCCGAACGCACGAATTCCGGCGTCACGAACGCGGGCAGCGCGGCCCCGAAGCTCTCGCCGTCGGCGAGCACGGCCTCGGCGCGCTCCAGCATCTGCTTGCGGCCGAGATTCTCGCGCTCGGCGATGTAGACCATTTCCTTCGTGATGGCGCCGGCGCGCGCCCATTCCAGCTGGGTGAGCGGCTTGCCGTTCGCTGCACGCAGCGGGCGGTGCACGATCGGGAAGTTGCGGGCGAGGTGCTTGCCGCTGACGTTGCCGTTATCGACCGGCTTAATCGCGCGGCCGTCGTAGTCCTCGACACCGCCGCGCTCGCGTACCCATTCGATGCGGGTGCGGGCAAGCCCCTGATCGACGTCGATCACCACATCGGGATCGGTATAGGGGCCGGTGGTGTCGTAGACCGGAACCGGCAGCTCGCCCGCTGCCTCCGCGAGCACGATCTCGCGCACCGGCACGCGCAGGTCGGGCGCGGCTTCAGGCCGCGCATAGACCTTGTGCGAGGCCGGGAGCGCGCCAGTGGTGACCTTGGGCGTCGCGATCTTGGGGTCGTGGATGTTCATCGTCTTCGCTCCCGTACGAGAAGTGTCAGCGGAAATAGCCGAAGAAGCACAGTACCGCGCCAATCCCGAGCCAGATGACGGTGGCCACGGTCATGAATAGCGGTTGCGCGACCAGCCGGCGTCCGATCTGCTGGGTGCCCTGCGGGACCACGATGCGGGCGGCGCCGCCGATGGCGGTGAGCCAGCCGAGCAGCGTGATCAGGATGCGCCAGTCGGCCGCCCACACGTTATGTGTGAGAATCAGCGCCACGCCCGCCGTCATGGTCAACAGGCCCGAGAGATAGATCAGCGCCGTGCTGTGGAGGAACTCGTCAGCGAGCTTGCGGTAGGCCGCCGCATTCGCGATCAGCCCAATGCCGACCGCGAGCATGACCGGCCCGATCAGCTTCGCCAGGAAGACCGACGTTGGCATGGAGGCGTCCTGTCCCTTCGCCGGCATGACCCGGATCAGGTTCAAAGGGTTTCCGCGACATCCCGCTACGCGGGACCGGCGAACTCTCAGCTCCCTTTCGGAGCTCCCCTCGGAACGCCCGTAATGTAGGCCGGCGGCTGCGCCTGTCAACGCGGGGTGCGGCGTGGGTGCAGCGCGCTTTTTGCGAGGCCTCAATGAGCAGCGCCGGCCGCGGGGGCCGGCGCATGCAAGTCTTATGGATTGAGCGGGCGCTCAGTAAACTGTGCCGCCGCGGTTCGCCATGCGGCCATTCATCGGCAGCACCACGACCTTGGTGCCAATCTGCACCCGGTTGTAGAGATCGATGACGTCCTCGTTGAGCATGCGGATGCAGCCGGAGGAGACTTCCTCGCCGATGGTGGTCGGCGCGTTGGTGCCGTGGATGCGGTAGACTGAGCCGCTGAGATACATGGCGCGGGCGCCGAGCGGATTGGTGGGGCCGCCGGCC
>JAXIOX010000001.1:0-7214 GCA_045403275.1 Burkholderiales bacterium
CGCGGCAGCGCGATATCCAGTCCGCCGGCGATGTTGACCTCGATCCTGTCCCCGATCACGCTTTCTCCCTTCATGCAGGTTGATAGACCGGCACCACGTAAGGCCCCTCCGGGATCACCGCGACCGCCGTGTCGCCGCTTGCTTCCACGCATCGGTGCAGCGCGTCCTCCACCGAGTCGATCAGATTCACCCCGGTAAGCGCCCGGTCCTCGGCGCGCAATCCGCTATAAAGATGGACGCTTCCGGCTTTCATCGGCTTGAGTTGCATCTGCGTCTGCCACTCGTCGATATCGGCGAATTGCTTGCGGCTGATGTCTGCGAAAAAACCCTCTGCACCCAGACCGATGAGCCGGCGCTGCGCGTCGGCGTATTCTTCCGAACCCAGTCCTTCCGAACACTCGGAGACCACCAACAGGTTGCCTCCCGGCTCGAGAATTTCCACCGGACCGACCATGCCTTTTACGGTCTGATAATAGGTCTTGTCGAGCGGATAGCCGGCGGCGCTGGTGACCACCGTACTGAAGCGGCGCGCGACCGCCACCCGGGCGTAGCCCTTGGTAAATGCAACTGCGTCGAGGTGGCTGGCGATGATCTCGCCGTAGTTTACGAACGACAGCCGGCGATGCTCGTCGATCACGGTGTTCACCGCCAGCACGTGGCCGAGCTTGCGTACAATCTCGAGCTGCTCTTCGTGCAACGGATTGCCATCGAGCACGCAATTATCCGCTTTGGGATGCGACATGAAGCGGGCGCTGTGGAAGGTCGTGATCGTCTCCTGGTGCGCGACACCCGGCGCGATCACTTTGCGCCCGCCCGAGTAGCCGGCCATGAAGTGCGGCTCCACCAGGCCGGTGGCGATCCTGAGATCGGCTTCGACGAAGCGGCGGTCCAGTTTCACCGGCGTGCCGCGCGGCGTCGGTCCGAGATCGACGTGATCGGCGTCATTGCGGGCGAAATGGTTCGCCACATTGACGGTGTTCAGCACCCAGGGGTCGCCGATCAGTTCGTCCAACTCTGCCCCCTCGTTCGGACGATGCAGCCCCGTGGCCACCAGGACGGTGATGTTTTCGGGCTTCATGCCGGAATCGAGCAGTTCCCGGACAATTTCCGGCAGGAGAAGGCCGTTCGGCACCGGCCGGGTGATATCACAGATCAGGATACAGGCGGTCTTGCGCCCCCGCGCTTCCTCGGCCAGCGGGCGGGCATCGACCGGCCGCGACAGCGCCCTGCGAACCGCGGCCCGCGTGTCGGGCTGCACCGGCATCGCCGGTTTGCGGATCACGGTGACGTCCCAATGGTCCGGCAGATCGAGCGGGTAATTGCCGCGGCCGTAGTTGAGATCGAGTCGCATGGCGGGAGGCTGCGTACGGGAATTGCTTGAACTATAGCACCGGCCGGACCGCGGAGTACTTCCGGCAAAACACCTAAGGCGGTAGCATCGCACGTTCATGAATCTCTCCGACCCAGTAACGGCGGCGCTTATCGGCGCCGCGGCCACCTTCGTCACCGCGGTGATCCAGCTGACGACCAACGCGCGCAGGCAGGCCGCGGAACGGGCTGCAGGCAAACCGGCTTCGCGCAAATCCGGTTCCTGGCTGGCGATCTTCGCCCTGGCGCTGGCGGCGCTGGTGGGCGGCTACGCACTTTCCGAGTATCAGAGCTACAGCGCGCGGCAGGATGACAAGATGCTGCGCGAGGAGATGCAATCGCATTTGCGTAACATCAGCGCGGCCGCAGTGCGGCTGGAGCGCGCCGGGCTGGAGAAAAACGGCCAGTCGCCGGCGGATGCTCAATTGGCCGCCGAGCGCCGGCGTGGCGCCGAAGGCGTGGCCGCGATCATCAGCGTTCCACCCTGTCGAGCGCCGAAGGCCGGGCTTGCGCAGGCGCCGGCGGCATGTGCCGAGAGCGAGGCCTTGCGCACGACGCTGTGCGCGGTGGTGCCGGCGTCGGCCACGGTGACCGAGGTGCAGGTGTTCACACGCATCGAGGATGCGCGGCAGCCATGGGATGAAGTGCGGGTGCGGGCGGGACAGGACGCCGGCGCGGCAAAATTCGTCGACGCTTACTTCGAACGCGCGCAGGGAAACGAATCGAAGGAAGTCTGCCAGCACTTTGCGCACTGGAACAGCCAGAAAGGCCGCAGCGCGCGCATCCTCGTCAAATACAATCCCTAGCTTGACGCAAGCAGCCGCAACGCCAATCCGGCGATGCCGCAGGCTGCAATCACCGGAACAATTCCGACGTGGACGCGGAACAGCGCAACGAGCGCTGCGATCCCGAGCGCAAGCAGCGGCCACTCGAAGCGGCCCTCGAATCCCGCCGGCCATAGCACGTGCCAGGCGAAGAAAAACGCCAGGTTCAGGATCACGCCGACAATCGCAGCGGTGATTCCGGTAAGCGGCGCGGTCAGGTGCGGCTGCCGGTGCGTGGTCTCGACCAGTGGTCCGCCGATCAGGATGAAAAGGAAGGACGGCAGGAAAGTGAAGAACGTGACCACCAGCGCGGCCGTGGCGCCAGCGAGCGCCAGGTTCTCCGGTCCGAACACCTGAGCGTTCCACCCCCCGACAAAGCCGACGAACGCGACCACCATGATCAACGGGCCCGGCGTGGTTTCGCCGAGCGCCAGCCCGTCTATCATCTGGCTCGCGGTGAGCCAGTCATAGTGCTCCACGGCGCCTTGCACGACGTAGGGCAATACCGCATAGGCGCCGCCGAAGGTGAGCAGCGCCGCCTTGGTGAAGAACCACGCCATCTGCGTGAGTGTTCCCTCGGTTCCATCAAGCGCCAGCAAGCCTGCGATCGCGGCCGCCCACAGGCACAGGCCGACGATCAGCACACTGACGAGGCGCGACCACTTGAAGCGCGCGTGTTCGGGAGTGGGCGTGTGGTCATCGATGAGCGCAAGGCCGTAGTCCCGGTCTGCCGTGCCGTGCGCTCCCCCGGTGACAAAGGTGAGCGGCGCAATGCGCCCGCCGATGGCGCCGATGATGCCGGCGCCGAGCACGATCCACGGAAATGGTAGCTTGAAAAAAGAGATCGCGATGAATGCGCCTGCGGCGATCACCCATAACGGCGGGTTCTTCAGCGCCCGCGTGCCGATCCGGTAAGCGGCGAACAATACGATCGCGGTGACTGCCGGCTTGATGCCGTAGAGCGTGCCGGCGACCAGCGGCGCGTCTACGAAGGCGAGGTAGATCCAGGACAGCGCGATCAGGATGAACAGCGACGGCAGCACGAACAGGCCGCCGGCAACAATGCCGCCCCAGGTGCGATGCATCAGCCAGCCGATGTAAGTGGCGAGCTGTTGCGCCTCCGGACCCGGCAGGACCATGCAGTAGTTGAGTGCGTGCAGGAAACGCCGCTCGGAAATCCAGCGCCGCCTCTCCACCAGTTCCTGGTGCATGATCGCGATCTGTCCGGCCGGGCCGCCGAAACCGATGAAGCCGAGCTTGAGCCAGAACCCCAAGGCGACGCGAAACGGCACCGGATCCGGTACTGAGGCAGGCTGGGGTTGCACAGGAATCCCGGTGGTGTCTGATTGGGCTGTCATCGCGGAATTGAGGTGACTTTCGCGCGGCGATTGCAGGGTGCCGGAAGATTTAGACGGATTGTGCCCGGATAGTTTGTTCGTCGCTGCAATCTTGAGGTCGTGGCCGCGGTTGACGCTGCAAAAAGCGGGTCGCTATGATGCCCGACAGGGCGCGAAAATACACCCTGCTCCCACGGCAAGAAGGGACTCCCACCAAAAAAGTGGGGAGAGATTGTGCGCCATATCGTCGCCTGCAGTGCAGGCGCGCATCCGTTGTTCGCATCGCCGCGGTATCGCTGTTGCTTCATTGGGGATTGCGCCGTCCCGATCGCATAGGAAAAGCCATGAGTCACATCAAGCACGTCGAAGTCCACGAGTTCGCATTCGAACTGCCCGATCGCGGCTGGTATCGGCTGAACATCGAGCGCCGCGATCTCGAACCCTGGGACAGCTGCCTTCCCGGTGGACCCGGAAGCATCTGATATTTGTCAGCCTCGCCGGCGTCGTGACATGTTCCTTGATTCCCTGCAATTGACCGGTCGCTCCCGGTCCCACGTGTTTCAGTCGGAAGAACCGCGTTTCGCCATTCACGCGGACGCGGTGGAGCCCTTCGCGCGCATGCGTGAGGCCGCGGCGATGGAAGGATTCGACATCGAGGTGTTCAGCGGATTCCGCGATTTCGAGTCGCAGGCCGAAATCTGGAACCGAAAGTTCTGCGGCGAACGTACGCTTTTCGATGCCGACGGTGGCGCGCTCGACTACCATGCCCTGTCGGAAGCGCAGCGGGTGCAATGCATACTCAACTGGTCGGCCCTGCCGGGCGCCAGCCGCCACCACTGGGGTACCGATATCGACGTTTACGATCGCGCGGCGCTTCCCGACGGCTACCGGGTGAAGCTGCTGCCGGAGGAGGTGCAGCCGGGGGGCGTCTTCTATCGGCTGCACCAGTGGCTGGACCAGAACTTGGCGCGCTTCGGTTTCTTCCGCCCTTACCGTGAATACCGCGGCGGCATGTTTCCCGAGGCGTGGCACCTGTCCTACGCGCCAATTGCGATCCCCGCGCTGGAGGCGTTGACCATGGATGTCGTGGAGCAGGCGCTGCGCGACGGCGATATTATGGGCAGGGATCTGGTGCTGGAACGCCTGCCCGAAATCTATCAGAGGCACGTCCTCAACATTTCCATGCCGTGAACGGCTTCGGGCGGCAACGGCGCGGAATTGAGCGACGTCGGTCGCCCTGCACAAGCTTCTCGGTAACGTACTGCTTCAGGGTGCGCTTGCCTTCCTTGATCGCGACCGCCAGCACCTCGTCCACGGTTGCCCTGCGATGGGTGCGCTTCTTGATCGCTGGCGTGGTAAGCCGCAGCTAGTGCAGAACGATGCGCCGTCCGCTTGCGCGTCCAATAGTCGATTTGCGGCGGAACGGGCCACACAATTTGATTGTCTCGAGACATGTCTCTGATTCTTAAATGAAAATGGATTTCCGAGGCGATTAACCCACGCCATTTGCTGGGGTGCCCGGAGCGCCACGCGGTTGCTCGGGCCCAAGCTTGCCGGAAGCCGTCGCAGCGCTTTTATCAGGCCATTGTTTCAGGCGTGGAAAGAAAGGGTTACAATGCGTTTCTCGACTAGCTTCCCAGAATGGAGGAAAGCGATGCGTAACCTTATCAAGCGCAGCCTGGTGATCGCGGCATTGACTGCCGCGATGGCAGGACAATCGGTACTGGCGAATGAACAACTCCCGAAAGATCGTGCCGGCGGGGACATGTTCCTGGACGCGGTGTTCGCGCGGCCGATGGGATTGATTGCCATTTTGGCCGGTTCGACAGCTTTCGTTGTCGCGCTACCGTTCACGATTTTCAGTGGCAGCGTGAATTCGTCGGCCGACGAACTGGTCAAGAAACCCATTGACTACACGTTCAAGCGCCCGCTCGGGCAGCTTGAGGAACAACCGTAGCAAACGCGCTCCGGCGCGCGCCGGCTGTCAAACGCGCCCCCGCAGGCGCGTGACCGCTGGCATGCGTTTTAGCGCGTAGTAGAAAAGCATCCACGCCACCCCGGTCGCCAGCACCGCTGTGTAGCCGAGGGCGAGGCCAAGACTTAGCGTCCAGCGTCCCAAGCAGTCATCCGCACCTGGCGCAACGCGCGTCGTCGGACTTATGCAGAGCTTCCCGAGGGAGCGGTGAATCGGCACGGCAGCTTTGGCTGCCGTGCCGTTTTCTTTTGACGGAAAGCGCAGCGCTGGCGTGCCGGTGCACGCACGTGATCAACATGGAGCGCACGATGGGGTTTTCAAACTCGCGGATGGTCGCGCTGGAAGAAAGGGGAGGAAGATGATCGAACAGAAACTCGCCAAGCTCGGAATCGTGCTGCCCGCGGCCGCGGTCCCGGCGTTCCAGTATGTCCCGGTCATGGTGCACGAGCGACAGGCTTTTGTCAGCGGTCAACTGCCGCGCGAAGGCGACGAGGTGCGTATCGTCGGCAAGGTCGGCGGCGAAGTGGGCGTCGAGCGCGCGCAGGAGGCGGCGCGGCTGTGCATCCTGCAGGGGCTCGCCTGCCTGAAGCAGGCACTGGGCTCGCTCGACCGCATCGAACGCGTTCTCAAGGTCACCGGATTCGTTGCCTCGGCACCCATGTTCAACCAGCAGCCGAAAGTGATCGACGCCGCCTCGGAACTGCTGGTGCAGGTCTTCGGAGAAAGCGGCCGACACGCTCGCAGCGCGATCGGGGTCGCAGAGTTGCCGCGCAACGCGTGCGTCGAAATCGAGATGATCGTGGCGTTGCGACCCTGACGGGTGTTGCGCGCCTTGATGGTGCTGCTGCCGCGTGAAAAACCGGGCGCTTGCCGGTACCAGTTTCCCCGCTCATCGACGCGGCGGAAATGTACCCGGTTGCCGCCCAAGGCGGAGACGCAAGGCCCTACCGAGCCCGACCTGGGCACCTGGCTCAGCAAGCGATAGCGCCACAAATTGATCGTGGCCACCAAGTTCACGGCCCCGGGTAGGGGATTCAACTGGATGCGCGGAAAGCGCGTTTCAATGCCGTCGCATGTTTGACATCCCCTCGTTTATTATCGATAATCCGCCGTTTCGTTCGGAGGGGTTCCCGAGCGGTCAAAGGGATCAGACTGTAAATCTGACGGCTCTGCCTTCGAAGGTTCGAATCCTTCCCCCTCCACCAGGAATTGAGTGACGGGGTCGGATCGGCGGCGGGATCGTCAAAGCTTCTTCCGAGGTAACAACGGCAAGCAATATCAGTGTGTTGAGCCCGGATTCAGGCGGGTGTAGCTCAATGGTAGAGCAGAAGCCTTCCAAGCTTACGACGAGGGTTCGATTCCCTTCACCCGCTCCAGAAAAAGATCAGGCGAGGTAGTTGCGGCGACTTGGTTATAGCGGAGCGCTGGCAAACGGCAAAAGCGTTCCGATCCGCCCATGTAGCTCAGTGGTAGAGCACTCCCTTGGTAAGGGAGAGGTCACCAGTTCAATCCTGGTCATGGGCTCCAAAGGATTCAGGGTTCCATAGGGTTCAGGGGTCACTACTTGAGAAAGCCAAGACGAGGACAACGAGATGTCAAAGGGAAAGTTTGAGCGCACCAAGCCGCACGTGAACGTGGGGACCATAGGCCACGTGGACCATGGCAAGACCACGCTGACGGCGGCACTGACGCTGGTGCTGTCGAAGAAGT
>JAXIOX010000126.1:0-8426 GCA_045403275.1 Burkholderiales bacterium
GTCGGTGAACACCATCCCCGAGCCGGTGCGGCGGGAGCGATGATGGCCGCGCAGGTGGCCCGCCACGGGACGGCGGGTAAGCATGGTGAGATGCTCGAGCTGGCGAAGAAATTCTTCGCTGAACAGCAGGCTTTCCTGGACCAAGTTGGGTGCCTCAGTGGGGCCGCATGGCAGCCGCCATGGAACCGGTGAATATCCTTAAACGGCAGTCATTCCTTCGGTTCCGGCACCCACTCGAGGATCCTGGCGAGCATTGTGTCGGTATCGATGCGTCCGGCTTCAGCCTCGAAGTTGAGCAGAATCCGGTGCCTTAGCGCCGGCAATGCCACTGCGCGCACGTCCTCGCAGGACACATAGACACGGTCATTCATCAACGCGTGTACTTTCGCGCCCAGGATCAACGCCTGGGTTCCGCGCGGGCTGGAACCGAAACGCACGTACTTCTTGCTCATTTCGTGTGCCTGGGACGATTCCGGGTGCGTCGCCAGCGTCACCCTGATCGCGTAATCCTGCACCGGGCGGGCCACCGGAATGGCGCGCGCGGTTTCGCGCATCTCCAGAATCTCACCCTGTCGCAACACCCGGCGTACCGCCGGTTCCTTCTGCCCGGTGGTGCGGTCGACGATCAGACGCAGTTGCTCCACGTCCGGGAAATCGAGCTTGAGCTTGAAGAAGAAGCGGTCCATCTGCGCCTCGGGCAGCGGATAGGTGCCTTCCATTTCGATCGGGTTCTGCGTTGCCAGAACGAAGAAGGGCTGGTCCAGCGCGTGGGTACGACCGGCTGCGGACACGCTGTTTTCCTGCATTGCTTCCAGCAACGCCGATTGGGTCTTGGGCGTGGCGCGGTTGATTTCGTCGGCCAGCACCATGTTGGCGAAGATCGGGCCGTGCTGGAACTCGAAGGCTTTGCGGCCGGATTCGTCTTCGCGGACGATGTTGGTGCCGATGATGTCGCCCGGCATCAGGTCGGGGGTGAACTGGATGCGCGAGAATTTCAGGTGCAGCACGTCCGCCATGGTCTGCACCAGCTTGGTCTTGCCCACGCCTGGGATCCCCTCCAGCAATACGTGGCCGCGCGCAAGCAGGCAGGTCATCACCCCGGAGATGATCTCGTCGTTACCGACGATGACGCGCGAAATCTCGTCGCGGACGAGCTGAAACTGATCGCGGAAGGCCTGGATCTGGCGGTCGACGACGGTATTCATTTCTTCTCACTTTCATGCAGGTTCAGGAAGTATTCCTTGACGGCCTGTTTCTGGCGGATCGGGATGCGTTCGAAGCTCATCGCGTTCTCGCGGTCGAAGTTCAGGCGCGCGCGCACGTCCTCGAGGCCGAGCAGCGATTCCTGCTCCTGGCTGGCGGAGTAGAACCAGCCCTGGTCGGCCTTTGCGTCGTCGTTGTCGGCGTCGTCGCGGCGCTGGATGGCTTCGAGCTTGAGTCGCGCGTCCAGGCGGCTGGTCGCCGCACCTTCCAGCGCCAGCGCCTCGGAGTCCCCAGCGGCGCTGCCGCTCATGTTGCCGTCGCGGGCCGGCTCATCGTCATTTCTGCGCGTCACCGCGCCCTGGCGAAACATGGTGCCGCCTCGGATGTCGGCGTTGCCGGTATCCGGCGAAGCGGTCGCATTGGGAGCGTTGTCGCTGGAATCGAACTGGCTCGCGGTCAGCGCGCTCCTCTGCGACGTGGGGATCAGCGCATCCTGCATCCTGCGCTTGACCTCGCTCACGCGCCTCTGCACCTCGAGCTGCTGGTTGGCCTCCTGGAGGGCATTCACCACGCGGTCGATCGCATCCTGGTCGACCCTGGCGTTGATGCTGCCCAGGTCGCGGCCGGCTTCCGCGAGCTTTTCCTCGATGCCGCCGTCCAGGTCTTTTTCACTGTCTGACAGCGGCCGGGGCTCGCCCTTCTCCGGCGCACCCGTGTCCTGGTCGCCGGCCTCGGCGCGCATTTGCCGCAGCAACGCCAGCGCCTCCTCGTTGCGCCCGTCCCGAAGCGCTTCGGCGGCCTTGTCGAAACGCGGGTTCGCCCTCATGGCCTCGGCCAGCCTGACCAGCCCCTCGCGCGCAGCGGCGGCCTCCATGTTGGCCTGCTCGATCGCATCGCGCGCCTGCACGGCCGCGCGCGCTTTCTCTTCGGCGGTCGCGTCGGCGCGCTGCAATTCCTCGAGCGCGCGATCGAGCTTCTCGAGCTCGGCGTCCGGTGGCGCGCCTTCGAGCAGTGCGCGCAGGTCCTGCGTCTCCCTGGCCGCGGCCACGGCCGCAGCATCGGCCCCATCCCACGAATGCGATTGCCTTGGCGCGATCCAGGTGACCAGCAGCAGGGCTGCGCCCAGACCGGCAGCAGCGTACAGGCTGCGCGGTAGCCGGCCGGGAACGATCGCGCCGGGGTCGAGCCGGCGTGCGGTCGCGGCCGCGCGGGCAATTTGCAGTTGCGCGAACGGGGATGGCGCGGGCGTGGAAACGAACCAGTAAGCGGACTTCAGTTCGTCCTTCAGCCGGGCGCGTGCATCGGCCTCTCCAGCGGCTTGCGCCAGCGTCACCTGACGCAATGCGCGCCACGCGACGTAAGCCCCGAGCATCATCACCGCCGCAACGACCGCCGTCCGGGCGCCGGTTCCGACCGCCGGAACTGCCGAGCTCAACGCGACGCCCACAATCTGGAATGCAATCAGGGAGAACAGGACAACGCAGGCGCCGTAGGCGATCTCCTGAAACGCCCGGCGCAACCACAGGCGGCGCTCGATGCTGCGCAGAACACTGAGTATGACTTCACTATCCTTCATGACCGGGGCGATTGTAGCGCAGCCGGGAAGCCCCATGCGAGGCAAGCGCGCGGAGGAGCCCGGCGGGCCGTGTACCGGCGCGGTTGCGCCGGGTGATCTCAGGTAACATCTGGCGCGAAACGATGGAGGAGCAAGTGAAGGTGGCTCTGCGACTCGCCGCGGTTTTGTTCGGCTGCGCATATGCATGCATCGGTGCTGCGCAGCAGCCGCACATCGTCTACATCCTCGCCGACGATCTCGGCTGGAAGGACGTGGGTTACCACGGCAGCCCGATCAGGACGCCCAACCTCGACAGGCTGGCGCAAAACGGCGCACGCCTCGAAAAGTTTTATGCCCTTCCCTACTCGACCCAGACTCGCGCAGCGTTGATGACCGGCCGCTATCCGATGCGCTACGGCCTGCAAACGCTTTCCATCCTGCCGTGGAGCCGGTACGGATTGCCAGCCGATGAACGGGTGTTGCCGCAGGCGCTGAAGGAAGCCGGCTACCACACTGCGATGCTCGGAAAATGGCAACTCGGCCATTTTAAGAAAGAGTTCTGGCCGACCCGGCGCGGCTTCGACAGTTTCTACGGCAGCTTCAACGGCGAGATCGACTATTTCAGGAAGACCAACAGGATCGGCGAGCCCGACTGGCACCGCAACGAACGGCAGGTGAAGGAAGCTGGCTACATCACGACCCTGTTGGGCAGGGCGGCAGCCAGCCTGATTGCAAAGCACGACGACGCCACGCCGTTGTTTCTCTACCTGTCCTTCAATGCGCCGCAGGTGCCGTTGCAGGCACCGAAGGAATACCTGGAAATGTACCAGGGCATCGCCGACGAAACCCGCCGCGCATATGCGGCGATGGTCACCGCACTCGACGACGCCATAGGAGCACTGATTTCGGCGCTGGAATCGAAAGGCATGATGGCGAATACGCTGATCGTGTTCCATAGCGACAACGGTGGGGCGCTGCCGAACAAGTACGCGAGCGGCGATGGCGACGTCGGCAAACCCGCCGCCGACAATGGCCCCTTCCAGGACGGCAAGGGCGGACTGCACGAAGGCTCGATGCGGGTGGCGGCGTTCGCCGCGTGGCCGGGTAGAATCCCGCCGGGCGTGGTCGCCGAACGCATCCATGTCACGGACATGTATCCGACTTTGCTGAAGGTCGCGGGCGCGAAGCCCGAACAGACCCGGCGCATCGACGGCATCGATCAATGGGCCACGATTGCCGACGGCAAGCCGAGTGCGCGCAGGGAGTTGCTGCTCGCAATGGAAGACAGCCGCGGCGCGCTGCTGATTGAGAACTGGAAGCTCATCGTTTACTCGCGCTTGCCGGTGCGCTACGAACTGTTCAATATCCAGGACGACCCATCTGAGGAAGACAACCGCGCCGATCGCGAACCCCAACGGGTACAGGAGATGCTGGCGCGCTTCAACGAGTACGCCTGGGAGATGGCGCCATCGCTTTACCTGGAGGATTTGCTGAAACCGAGAAAGCACGACGCCCCGATGTACTGGGGTGAAAATCCTGTCCGCCCTTAAAGCGGACAGGATTTCAGTGCAGACTGACGTGCGCAGCACGTTATGTCGCAACTAAAATCCCCAGCCTTGAGGGGCGAATGGGATTTCAGTGACACGGGGCTCGATTGGGTGGTCAGGTTATGTGGGAACCCCCAACGCACTAATATTCCCAACGACACTTCTAGAACAAGAAACCATGCAGGCAATCAACATTGAAGATCTGCGCAGCCGGGCGCGCCGGCGACTGCCGAAAGTGATATTCGAGTTCATCGACGGCGGGGCCCAGGATGAAACCACGTTGCGCGCCAACCGCGAGGACTTCCAGAAGTGGCGCTTCCGTACCCGGGTGCTCACCGACGTTTCCAGGCGCGACCAGTCGATCACCCTGTTCGGCCAGCGCTGCGCCTCGCCTTTGATTCTCGCGCCGACCGGACTCACGGGACTGTTGTCGCGCCGCGGCGAACTGGCCGCGGCCCGCGCCGCAGAGAAATACGGCGTGCCCTACTGCCTGTCCACCATGGCCACCTGCAGCATCGAAGAGATCACTACCGAGACCACCCAGCCGAAATGGTTCCAGCTCTACGTGCTGCGCGATCGAGGACTCACCAGAGAGTTCATCGAGCGCGCGCGGGCGTCGCGCTGCACCGCGCTGGTCCTTACCGTGGACACCAAGGTGCAGGGGCCGCGCGAGCGCGATATGCGCAACGGCTTTACCGTGCCGCCGCGATTCACTGTTGCGACGATTCTCGACTTCGCCCGCCATTTCTCCTGGCTCTTCGACGTGGGGCTGGGTCCGCGTATCGCCTTCAGGAATTTCGAGGGCACCAAGGCCGCCGCGACCGACGCGGTCACTATCACCGAGTTCATCGCCGGCCAGTACGATCTCACGGTGAACTGGCGCGACGTCGAGTGGTTCAAGTCGGCCTGGGGCGGTCCGGTCCTGATCAAGGGGATCCTCAGCGTCGAGGATGCCAGACTTGCCGCCGCGCACGGCGCGGACGGCATAATCGTTTCCAATCACGGCGGGCGGCAACTCGAAGGCGCGGTATCCGCGGTGCACGCATTGCCGGCGATCGCCGATGCGGTGGGTGACCGGCTCGAAGTGGTGCTCGACGGCGGCATTCGCAGGGGCGCCGACGTGGTGCGCGCCAGAGCGCTCGGTGCCAGGGCCTGCATGATCGGCCGCGCCTGGCTATACGGGCTGGCCTGCGCCGGCCAGGCGGGAGTCGAGCGCGCGCTGGAAATCCTGCGCGACGAGATCGACATCGCGCTGACCCTGCTGGGGCGACCTACGCTTGCCGAGGTCGATCGCGAGGCGCTCGAGCGCGTCGGCTGAGCATCTCCGGGAGTCGACTGACGGCGTCGCCAACATTGGGCGACGGAAATCGGCACGACAATTGCTCCGCCTAGGCAGGAGCACCGAATTTTGCGGCCGCGGATAAAATCCGGGCGAAACTTCGGTATCCTTTTGACATCCGGATCAGCGCAAAGTCCGACAAACATGGCCTCGACCATTTCGATCACCCATTACACCTCTCACGAGCCGCTTGGAATCGTCTCGGACGAGGAGTACCACCGCTTCAAGAGCCAACTGCTGGAGGCATTCCGGGACGAGTGGCCCGACGCGATCGTGTCGATAGAGGACGACGAGGAACCCTACACCGACGTCGATGGCGTCAGCGGGCAGGCCGAGCAGGATGTGCGTGACCGCATTGACGACATCGTCAACGAAGTGATCGACTCCGGCGCCTGGCGGGATGAGGAGGAGGATCCTTACGAAGAGGAAGAAGAATTCGACGATGAAGAGGAGGAAGAGGACAAGTTCTGAGCGTCGTTTGCCGACGTGGAAGAAATGGTGGGCCCGGCTGGATTTGAACCAGCGACCAAAGGATTATGAGTCCTCTGCTCTAACCAGCTGAGCTACAGGCCCGCCTGAAAAACGAATACACCAAAAAAAATGACCGGGTGGTGAACCCGGTCATTTTATTTCCCCTCGCAGGGAATGTCCTAATTGTTGTGGCTCCGGCCGCTTTGCTTAACCTGACGGCACGCGATCAGGTTAGCCTGCGCCGCAACAACTGCGCCGTAGGTAGGCTCAGGTGTTGTCCAGGAAGCTGCGCAGCCGCTCGGAACGCGACGGATGGCGTAGCTTGCGCAGCGCCTTGGCTTCGATCTGGCGGATGCGCTCGCGGGTGACGTCGAACTGCTTGCCGACTTCCTCGAGCGTGTGGTCGGTGTTCATCTCGATACCGAAGCGCATGCGCAGCACCTTGGCTTCACGCGGGGTGAGCGTGTCCAGCACTTCCTTGGTGGCATCGCGCAGGCTGGTGTAAACCGCCGCGTCCGAGGGCGCCATGGTGGCCTGGTCTTCGATGAAATCGCCCAGGTGCGAATCATCGTCGTCGCCGATCGGGGTTTCCATCGAGATCGGTTCCTTCGAGATCTTGAGGATCTTGCGGATCTTTTCCTCGGGCATTTCCATCTTCACCGCCAGCGTAGCCGGGTCCGGTTCCTGTCCGGTTTCCTGCAGGATCTGGCGCGAAATGCGGTTCATCTTGTTGATGGTTTCGATCATGTGCACCGGAATGCGTATGGTGCGCGCCTGGTCCGCGATCGAGCGCGTGATCGCCTGGCGGATCCACCAGGTCGCATAAGTCGAGAATTTGTAGCCGCGGCGGTATTCAAACTTGTCCACCGCCTTCATCAGGCCGATGTTGCCTTCCTGGATCAGGTCGAGGAACTGCAGTCCGCGATTGGTGTACTTCTTGGCGATCGAAATCACCAGTCGCAGGTTGGCCTCGGTCATCTCGCGCTTGGCGCGGCGCGCCTTGGCCTCGCCGGTGGACATCTGCCGGTTGATTTCCTTCAGGTCCTTGACCGGGATGCCGACGCGCTTTTGCAGATCGATCAGCGCCTGCTGCTGTTCCAGGATCGCCGGCGCAAAGCGGGCCAGCACCTCGCTGTAAGGCTTGCGCCCGGCCACTTCGCGGCCGACCCAGTTGAGATCCTCCTCGTTGCCGGGGAAGGTCTTGATGAAATAGGAGCGCGGCATGCCCGACTTCTCCACGCACAGCTCCATGATCGAGCGCTCGTAAGAGCGCACTTCATCCACCAGCCTGCGCAGGCCATCACACAGGGCCTCGACCTGCTTCGCGGCGAAGCGGATCAGCATGAGCTCGGCGGAGATCTCCTCCTGCGTCTTCAGATAAGGGCGGCTGCGCGAGCCATTCTTCGCCAGCGTCTTCATCATCTTGTTGTAGAGCGCGTGGATCTTGGTGAAGCGTGCGCCGGCATCGGCCTTGAGCTTGAGCATGCTGGCGTTCTGCACCGCGGCGCCGTCTTCGTCCTCATCGGTTTCGGCCTCGAGATCCTCTTCCAGTTGCTCGTCGGTAACTTCCTCGGCCAGCGCCTCCGCGGGCGCGTTCGGATCGATCAGGCCGTCGACCACTTCGTCGATGCGCATTTCCTCGCGATTGATCTTGTCGGCCAGGTTGAGGATTTCGGCAATCGTGGTCGGGCAGGCCGAAATGGCCAGGATCATGTGCTTCAGGCCGTCCTCGATGCGCTTGGCGATCTCGATTTCGCCCTCGCGCGTCAGCAGTTCGACCGAACCCATCTCGCGCATGTACATGCGCACCGGATCGGTGGTGCGCCCGAATTCGGAATCGACCGTTGAAAGCGCCTGCTCGGCCTCCTCGACCACGTCTTCATCGGGAACCACGGCCGGCGTGGCCTCGTTCATCAGCAGGGTTTCGGCATCCGGCGCCTCGTCGTAGACTTGGATGCCCATGTCGTTGATCATGCTGATGATGTTTTCGATCTGCTCGGCATCCAGCATGTCGTCCGGGAGATGGTCGTTGATCTCCGCGTAAGTGAGATAGCCGCGTTCTTTGCCGAGGACGATCAGGTTTTTCAGGCGCATGCGCCTGGCTTCAGCATCGATGGGCTGCTGAGCCTGCACCTGCTCCTTGACCTGGTCTTTGCGTCTTTCTCTTGCCATGTCCTCTAGTCCTTTAGAAACAACTGCTTAAAAAACGGCGAGCAAAAAAGAACCGCGCATTATACCGGACTCGCCCCGCGCCTTCATTCAGCCGCCGTACGTTGCTGCAAACGCCGGAACTGTTCCTCATCCTCCGGAG
>JAXIOX010000112.1:0-4186 GCA_045403275.1 Burkholderiales bacterium
GGATACTGCCGGAGCATCGCGGACAGTTGCTCTGGCGCAGTGGATGTGGCACCGATTCCCCACCGGACCCAGACAAGACCGGCTCTGCATGCTCATATTTTTTATCGCATATCTTTGCGTTCTTTGCGTCTTTGCGGTGAAATCAAGACGCCTTTGCGTCTTTGCGGTGAAAGTCTAATTGCGGTGAGGTTTAGATACGCACCCAGGATTTGCGAGGCGCCTTGAGTTGCGCCGCGGGCTGGTCTTCCTTCATGGTGGCGAAACGCTGCCGCTGATACGCAGCGTTGCCGAATAGAACGTCGATCGCGGTGAGCCTCTTGAAGTAGTGGCTGACGTTGAGTTCGTCGGTCATGCCCATGCCGCCGTGCAACTGGATCGCCTGCTGGCCGACATAGCGACCGGCCCGGCCGATCATTTCCTTCGCCGCGGCGATGGCTTTGCGACGCTCCGGCACGTTCTGCGAGTCGACCCGCGATGCGGCGAGTACCGCCATCGAACGCGCCTGCTCGAGATGAATCAGCATCTCCACCGCGCGGTGCTGCAGCGCCTGGAAGCGCCCGATCGGCTGACCGAACTGCTGGCGGGTCTTGAGATACTCGACCGTGGCCGCGTGCAGCGCATCCATGATGCCGACTGCTTCGGCACACAGGGCCGCCATCGCACGGTCGGCGACTGCCTCGATCAGCGGCATCGCCGCGTCGAGCGTACCGATCACCGACTCCGGGCCGACTTTCACGCCGCCGAGTTGCAGATCGAGCGCGCGGGTGCCGTCGAACAGCGGATACTCCTGGCCTCCGAGGGTTTCCGCGTCGGCCTCGACGATGAACAGCGTCACGCCGTGGGCGTCGCCCGGATTGCCCGATGTACGCGCGGACACGATGAACTTTTCCGCCACCGGGCCGTGCAGCACCAGCGTCTTCTCGCCTTCCAGCACGAAATTGTTGCCGTCACGGATTGCGCGGGTCTCGACATGGCCGAGTTCGAAACGGGCGTTTGGTTCGGCATGCGCAAACGCCAGCAGCATCGAGCCGTCGATGATCTTCGGGATCAGGATCTTCTTCTGCCAGTCGGCGCCGCCCAGATCCACGCAGCCGCCCGCCAACACCACGGTGGCAACGTAAGGCTCGAGTGAAAGATGCCGGCCCAGCGCTTCCATCACCAGCATGGTCTCGACTCCGCCGCCGCCGAAGCCGCCATAGTCCGGCGAGAACGGCACGCCGAGCACGCCCAGCGACGCCAGCCCTTCCCATAGCTGCGCATTCATCGGCATGCGCTCGGCGAGCATCTTGCGGCGGCTCTCGAAGCTGCAATTCCTCTCCAGGAAGCGTTGCACGCTGTCCTTGAGCATCTGCTGCTCGTCAGTCAGTAAAAAATCCATAAATTCAAAACCTCATTAAATACTCACCGCAAAGACGCAAAGGCGTCTTGATTTCACCGCAAAGACGCAAAGAACGCAAAGATATGCGATAAAAAATATGAGCATGCAGAGCCGGTCTTGTCTGGGTCCGGTGGGCGATCGGTGCCACATCCACTGCGCCAGAGCAACTGTTCGCGATGTTCCGTCAGTATCCCGTGGACTTTAACGGACAAGGCACGTATTGGCTGTTTGTTGTCCCGTTCTTGTTTTTCTTCGCGTTCTTTGCGTCTTTGCGGTGAGAAATGTCCTTATAGTCCCAGAACCATCTGCGCAATGATGTTGCGCTGGATCTCGTTGGAGCCGCCATAGATGCTGGTCTTGCGGTAGTTGAAGTAACGCGCGGCGAGCGGCGCGGCATAGTCCGGGCCGACATAGGCGCCGATCCAGTGGTCGCCCCAGGCCATCGGCAGGTGCGGCAGTGCGTAGGGCCCCACCGCCTCCATCATCAGTTCGGTGAGTTCCTGCTGGATCTCGGTGCCCTTGATCTTCAGGATCGAGGCCTCCGGTCCCGGCGCCTTGCCGTCGCGGTCGGCGGCCGCCACCCGCAGGTTGGTTATCTCCAGCGCCATCAAGTCTATTTCTACCTGCGCGACGCGGTCGCGAAACAGCGGATCTTCAAGCAGCGGCCGCCCGCCGGTCCGTTCCTCGGCGGCGATGTGCTTGAGGTAACGCAGTTCCCGCTTCGAGTGCCCCACCCCGGCGATGCCGGTGCGCTCGTGCGACAACAGGAACTTGGCGTAGGTCCAGCCCCGTCCCTCGTCGCCCACCAGGTTCTGTGCCGGCACCTTCACATTCTCGAACCAGATTTCGTTGACCTCGTGCTCGCCGTCGAGCGTGATGATCGGCCGTACGGTCACGCCGGGGGAATGCATGTCAATCAGCAGAAAGGAAATGCCCTCCTGCTTTTTGCCTTCGCTCGAGGTGCGCACCAGGCAGAAGCACATGTCCGCCCACTGGCCGTGGGTATTCCACGTCTTCTGGCCGTTGACGATGTAGTGGTCGCCGTGGCGCTCCGCGCGGGTTTTGAGCGAAGCCAGGTCGGAACCCGATCCCGGTTCGGAATAGCCCTGGCACCACCAGTCCTCGCTGGAAACAATGCGCGGCAAGTAATGTTTCTTCTGCCATTCGCTGCCAAAGGCGATGATCACCGGCCCGACCATGTGCAAACCAAAAGGCGTGAGCCGCGGCGCGCCTGCGATCGCGCACTCCTCTTCGAAAATGTAACGCCAGATCGACGACCAGCCAGTGCCGCCGTGCTCCACCGGCCAGCCGGCCGCGATCCAGCCCTTTTCGAACAGGATTTTCTGCCAACGTACGTAATCGTCCTTGCCAAGCCGGTGGTGCTCGAGGACCTTGCGTGACACATCGCCGGGAAGGTGGGTACGGACGAACTCGCGCACCTGATCGCGAAACGCGATTTCTTCCTTGGTGTAATTCAGATCCATCGGCATTTTCCTGGTGGAGACCGCAAGCCCGCCCGGACCCATGATTGGCCGGTCGAGCGTGTGGATATTGGCGAAAGCGCCACAGGATAAGGGATGCCTACTGTCCAGGCAATCCGATGCTGGCCGCAGGTGGTAGCGGCGCACTATAATGAACCCACAAATCAAGCGCCTTTCCGGGCTGCGCGACTCCGATCGCGGTCCGGCATTCGAGGAGACCCGCCATGAACATGCCCGACGAGAAAGCTCTGCGGCAGCTTAACGATTCGCTCAATCTCGAACCGCTGTGGATGCCGTTCACGGCCAATCGCCAGTTCAAGGCGGCGCCGCGCCTGCTGGTAGCCGCCAAGGACATGCATTACCTGACTCAGGACGGCCGCAAGGTTCTCGACGGCATCGCCGGTCTGTGGGCGGTGAACGCCGGTCACTGCCGCCCGAAAATCGTCGACGCGATCAAGAAACAGGCGGAAACCATCGACTACGCCACCGGCTTCCAGTTGCATCATCCGGCCGCGTTCCAGGCAGCGGAAAAACTGGTGTCGATTACGCCCAAGGGCCTGGACCATGTGTTCTTCGCCAACTCCGGGTCGGAAGCCGTGGACACGGCGCTCAAGATCGCGCTGGCCTATCACCGCGTGCGCGGCGAGGGTACCCGCCGCATACTGATCGGCCGCGAGCGCGGCTATCACGGCGTGGGTTTCGGCGGCATCTCGGTCGGCGGCATGTCCGGGAACCGCAAGACCTTCGGCAACATGCTGGCCTCGGTCGACCACCTGCGGCACACCCACGACCCCGCGCGCAACGCTTTCTCGCGCGGGCAGCCTGAGCACGGCGCCGAATTCGCCGACGAACTCGAACGCCTGGTTCAACTTCACGACGCCTCCAACATCGCGGCGGTGATCGTCGAGCCCGTCGCCGGCTCTACCGGCGTACTGGTGCCGCCAAAAGGTTATCTGCAGAAGCTGCGCCAGATCTGCGACAAATACGGCATCCTGCTCATATTCGATGAAGTCATCACCGGGTTCGGCCGCACCGGCAAGGCCTTCGCCGCGCAGACCTTCGGGGTCACGCCGGACGTGATCACCTGCGCCAAGGCGCTCACCAACGCGGCGGTGCCGATGGGTGGCGTGATCGTGAAAAAGGAGATCTACGACACCTTCATGGACAAGGGTGGCCCGGACAGCAACATCGAGTTCTTCCACGGCTACACCTCTTCCGGCCACCCGCTGGCCTCGGCCGCGGCGTGTGCAGCGCTCGACCTGTTCAAGGAAGAAAAGCTGTTCGAGCGCGCGGCGGATCTCGCGCCTTACTTTGAAGACGCGGCTCA
>JAXIOX010000188.1:0-4720 GCA_045403275.1 Burkholderiales bacterium
CGCACCCATCCGCCGCCGCGCAGCATCAGAACCAGCAGAAAAAGAAGGAGATCGTAGCCGCTGAGAACGTGCGCGAACCCGAGCGAAAAATAGCGTCCGGCGGCGCGCACCGCGCGCGCCTTTTGTCCGGGCGTCCAGCTCATCTCGCGCATTTCGGCTTCGAACGTGAACTGATCGCTGCCATCCGGCGCCACGAGGAGCGTGAGGGTATGGTGGGAGGCGCCCAGGACATCCGCCATGTCGTCACGGATGCTCAGCTCCCGAACTTCGCCGGCGCAGGCGAATTCTACGGTTCCGGTAACGCTGATCGAATCCGCGGAAGGCACAAGGAGTTGTCCGCCGGAAGGCGCGCAGGCCGTGCCATCGCTGGCGAGCCGGATCTTCTCGCGGATGGCTTCGATGAGCGGCCGGTAGTCCGGCGCCACGCCTGGCTGCCCGAGGCGCATCTGCTCGGCGAGTGCGCCTGCAGGGATGTCGTGGAGGGTCACGCTGTAGCGTACCGTGTGACCGGATACCGCGACGCTGGCAAAACCGGTGGTGCCGCCGGAGTGGGCGCCGGCGACTGCAGGCCAGATAAGAAGAAAGAATATCGCGAACCCGCCGCGAATCATTTCTTCGAAAGTCCTTGGCCGGATTTTTCCCCTACTGCCCGGATGAGGTGTAACAGGTTGTCAATCTGGTAGTTGGCGATGGTTACGACGTAATTGCCGCCGACAGGCAGCACGTAGCGGCTCGAGCCGTCGGGCGCGATATCGCCGACCGCGAATTGCGCCATCGGCAAAGGATTGCCCTTGGCATAGACGATGATGATCATCTGCGGCGAAGTGAGGCCGTAGGTTCCCAACTGCACACCAAGCTCGAGCTGGCGCTCCATCCGCGTGCGTCCCAGCGCGGCGAACGCCTTGTCGATGGTCTGCGCCTGGGTCGGATCGGTCTGGTGCGCGTGTGCGGCTTGCGCAATCGCATGAACGCCGTGATAGAACCAGGCACCGGCTCCATCGCGCTCGAAGCGATGCAGGGTGCCCGCGTGTCCGATCTCGATGGCACCCAGTTCCGAGATGGGCGCGGGAAGCAGCATTCGTGAGCCCTTTGCGCCATGAATTGTCTCGGCGGCCTCCTCCGGGAGCTGCGATCGGTTCCGGTACTCGATAAACGCGATGCCGGCGGCGAGCAAGGCCAGGACCAGCCAGATCACCAGGACCCGGCGCCGAATGCCTGTGCCCCGGGTCATCGCTGTTTCCACCACACAGCAAAGCCCACTGCGGCCAGCAGCGCCGGGATCAGGATGACCGAGAGGAAGAAGGTGCCCTTCATCTGCCGGTTGGTGAGGTTCACCCGCGGCAGGTCGTATGTGCGCGGCTCCACACCGATCAGGTCCTGCCTGGCGGCGAGGTAGTTCACCGAGTTCAGGAACAGGTTGCCGTTGCCCATTATGTGAAAGAACGAGTTGGTGGCGAAGTCCGAATCGCCGACGACAACGATCCGCGATTGGCCGGTCGCGGCGCTGTGTGGACCCTCCTTCATGAGGCGGCTGCGCGCCGATTCTGCGATTCCCCCCTGTGCGGATCGATACAGCGGATCGTCGGCGGCGGCAGGCCTGCGGCTTGCGACCGCCATCAGCGTGGTAGGGCCGGGGAGGTCCTTGCCCTTGTCGAACCCTGCGCGCTGGGAGTCGGTCTCGCCGAAGCTCTGCTTGGACGAGTTGGCGAGCGGGATCACGTTGACGCCGGGGATGCGCTGCGAGGTGGGCGACAGCGATCGCGCACCCGGGAAGAACGTCAACGGCAGATCGCGGACGATCTGATGATAGTTGTAGTCGGTAACCGCGGGCGAGGAAGGGTCGGCCCAGAAGTGGCTGGCCTCGTCGATAACGATATCGTCGTCTAAGACGATCCCGTACTCGAGCAGGACGGGATCGAGGCCGGTGCGAACGAAGGGGTCCAACATGAAGAAGACCTTGCCCCCCGCCGCAAGGAAGGCGCGGATCGTGGCGACTTCCACCGGCAGCAGCGCCAGCTTCGGTCCGGCCACGACGAGCAGCGAACAATGCGAGAGCGCGTCGGTTCCTGCGTTGCGCATCAGCGAGATCTTCTCGACCTTGTAGTTCATGGTCTCCAAAGCGTTGCGCGCTTTGGCCATGCCGTGCTGTTGGTGCAGGACATATTGGGCGCCGAGGCCATGGGAGTGCCCGGGTGCGCCTTCCACATGGTCGTGACTTTCGAGACTGAACGGGTCGGGCTCCCGGTGCCCGTCCAGGAAGCACACCGTTTGCAGTACCCCCATCGACACGCGCAGGATGCCGTTGGCGATGTCGGTCTCCTTGTCCCCGCTTATCTGCAGCTTGCGACCTTCGCTCTCCATTATCGCGGTGCCGGCGAACTGGACGCCACGCAACCGTGCCTGCGCGGGGTTGAGCATAGGGTCGAAGAACTCGACCGTGACTTTGTCGCTGTGCTGGGCGATGAGCTGGTAGAACTCGACGGTTTCCCGCATCATCGGATCGTGAAAGAACGTGATGTGGACCGGCTTATCGAGCCCCTTCAGCATGGTCGCGGTCTGTTCGGACAGCGAGTAGCGCCCCTCCTCCGTCATGTCGAGGCGCATCGGGAAAAGCACCGACAGATACGCCAGCGCCGACAACATGCCGAGGACGCCGAGGGTATAGAGGGCGATCTCCCCGCGCCTTTGCCTGACCATGGCGCCGAGGTCGGCGCGCAACGCATACGCCCCCCATGCCGATAACCCCAACCCGCTGGCCGCGATCAGCGCTGTCGATAGGGTGGCCTCGAGAAAAATCGCGTGAATGGCGCCGGCGATCCCCAGCAAGGCGATGCCGGCGAGCAGAATCAGTCCGGATCGGAAAAGGTGGTCCATGTCAGCGTCGCCACTGGAGGTAGCTGGCGTTCAATGTCAGCGCGATGGTGCTGACGATGAGAAAGAAAACTACGGCCTCGCTTCTGAGCAAACCCTGCACGAAATCCGCGAAGTGCAGCGCGAACGACAGATAGCCGAACAGGCCGCGCAAGGCATGGGAGGTCTGGAAGCTCTGCAGATGCCCGATGAACCAGAAGCTGAGCAGCACCGGTACCGTGATCAGGGCGGCGACGATCTGGTTGTGTGTGAAGGCCGAGAAGAATTGCCCGACGGCGAGGCAGGCCATGCCCAGGAGCACGAAGCCGATGTAGCCTGCGATGATGGTCGTCGTCTGCGGGTTGCCGAACAAGTACAGCGGCACCAGATCGATGAACGTGCCTGCCGTCATGAGCAGCAGGATCGTGACCGCTCCGAGGAATTTGCCCAGCACGACCTCCCGTGGCTTCAGCGGCAGCGTCATGAGCAGCTCCATCGTGCGTCCGCTGTACTCTCCCGCGAACAGCCGCATTGACACCAGCGGGCTGACCGTCAACAACAGGATCCCCATGTTGCGGAACGTCTCATCCATCGAGGCGCTGCCCGTCAGGAACATGTTGTAGGTGAAGAAGTAGCCTGTGCCCAAGAGGAATACGGCCACGACAAAATAGGCGATCGGCGACCGGAAGTAGGTCAGCAGTTCCTTCCTGTAGACAGCCAGCACGCCATTCATTGCGGCGTCTCCTCAAAGCCAACGGGGTTGCAAACTTGTCCGGGTCGACGCCCGGCCGCACTCGCTTTGCCGTCGATCCCCACAGAAATGGGGCCCCTCGCCGGGTGGCTCATGCGGCTACCCCCACTTTTTGCGTCTGGCCGACGTAGCGCAGGAATATGTTCTCCAGCGTCGGTTGCTGGCGCTCCAGCCGGTGCAGATCCCAGCGGCCGGCCACGGCTCGCGCGATCGCGGCTTCCACGCCTTCCCGGGCATCCGTCTGGCATTCGACGTTGAGCATGCCTTC
This sequence comes from Burkholderiales bacterium, assembly GCA_045403275.1. Lineage (GTDB taxonomy): Bacteria > Pseudomonadota > Gammaproteobacteria > Burkholderiales > JACQAP01 > JACQAP01. The sequence goes on from JAXIOX010000188.1 coordinate 3,870, forward strand.
GATGCCCGGCACCGGACGGGCCGTCACCGCGCTCACGCCGGAAATTGAAAGCAGTTCTGTCTGCAATGCTTCTGCCGGTGCGCTTGTGGTCAGCAATACCCGATTGGTCTGCTCGGAGGCACGCTGCAAGTCTCTCGGAGAATCGATGGCGAGCAAACGCCCCTGATGGATGATGGCGACCCGCCGGCAGATCAACGTGACCTCAGGGAGGATGTGGGTGCTCAGCAGCACCGCGTGATGTTCGCCGAAGGAGCGGATAACTTCCCGGGTTTCCTGGATTTGCCCTGGGTCGAGGCCAGAGGTCGGTTCATCCAGCAGCAGCACCTCCGGCTTGCCGAGCAGCGCCTGCGCCAATCCGACGCGCTGCCGGTAACCTTTCGACAGCTTGTAGATCTCGCGCTTGATCACGGCTTCCAGCCGGCAGGCGTTCATGACGCGCTCAAGTTCCGAAGCTATCTCCGCACGAGGAACGCCTTTGACCCTTGCAACGAAGCGCAAGTACTGGGAAACATCGAGCGTGTCATACAGGGGTGGGTGCTCCGGAAGATAACCGATCTTCCGGGCCGCCTCTTCATTGTGGGTGGCCATGTCGAATCCGGCCACCGAAATGCGTCCGGTGGATGGTGTCGTAAACCCCGCGATCATCCGCATGGTGGTGGTCTTGCCGGCCCCGTTGGGGCCGAGAAACCCGACGATCTCGCCCTTGTCCACGGTGAACGACAGGTCGTGGACGATGGTCTTGGAGCCGAAGCGTTTGGAAACCGATTCGAGGGAAATCACGTCAGACGGAAATTCTTGATTGGAATTGAACCCGGAGATAAAAAAGGCCCCCCGCGCAGGGGGGCCTTTTA
>JAXIOX010000026.1:0-3262 GCA_045403275.1 Burkholderiales bacterium
ATGATCGCCTATCCTGTTAGCACCCGGGTCAACAGTCCAAAGAACGACGACTCCGGCCTGATCGAGCCCTTGCCGCAGAAAAACTGAACCCCTCGATTACTTCCCACTGCGAAATGAGTACAGCGAGCAGCGGTCAATGCAGCGGTTCAGCCGGCTGGCTGCAGCCGGGATACAGGGTCTAGGTTGCCGGAAGCCGTCCGGTGAAATCCACCGGCGGCTCACACCGAACGAACGTCACCGGCATCGGCGAAAAGTGCAGCACCTTGTTTGATACGGAGCCGAGCAGCATTCCTGCCACGCGCCCATGTCCGTGGGTCGCCATCAGTATTCCATCCGCCCCGAGTTCTTTTGCTTTCGTGACAATGGTTTCGGCCACGGGGCCGACCGCGCGATGGGAGCTGAAGGCGATCCCGGCTTTCTTGAGGAGCTTTTCGGCCGATGCCAGTCCCTTGGAGCCTTGCTCGTAATAATAGGTGTCGAGCTTGGCGGGATCGAGAAAAACCAGCGTTTCTCCGACGAAGATGCGCGGCTGGACATTCAGTACGTGGATGTCCATCGGCCCCGACTTCTGAACCAGCTTTATGGCTTCCTCGATGGCCCGCTCCGAGTATGCGGACCCGTCTACCGGTAACAAAATGGTTCTCACGGTTCTCTCCTTGTCATCGTTGGGAATGCCTGCCTTGAATTCAGGGCCCTTTATAGGGTAGGCAGCGGCCGCGGGTGTTGACGCCGGTCAAGGTTGACGCGATCGGGATAGACGCGAAGTGCCGGCCTTACGGGCCCCGCCGGCGACGTGCGTCCGAAATGCCCACGGCGCCTCGCAGGCTGTTAGAATGCGCCGCCAAAATCAATAATGATCGGGCGACCGGAACAATACAAAACAATATTGCCGGCCTGTCGGTGGTTCCTTGAAGCAAATCCCAAAGCCCGCCACCCGGCGGACTTTTTTTAGCGATCGCGACCGGCGACCGGTTGATCCAGGTCAAAGCTGGCGAAGCTGAACGCGAATAGCATGATTTCCGTTGTATTTGTTTCCCTGTCAATGAAAGGGCATGACATGAAAGCGAACGTAGGAAACGCGGATCGCGTCATCCGCATCGCCGCCGGCATCCTGATATTGAGCGCGGTTTTTCTGCTGGACGGCAACGCACGCTGGTTCGGTCTGATCGGCATCGTTCCGCTTGCCACCGGCTTGATCCGCTGGTGCCCCGCTTACAGTCTCCTGGGAACGAACACCTGCGGGGGCCAAACCAAGACGGCATAATCTGGCAGCCTCAGGGCGGGCCGCGGAGAACGGACTCCGCGGCCCGCTCGTTTTCCAGCGCCCGGAACGACAATCGCATTCCGCCCGTGCGCGGGTGGTTCAGAATAACGACGACATGTCAGCCGATTCTGCCGCAATCCAGGCAATGACCGCTTCCGCGGAAGAGAACAATTGCTATCACTGCGGACTGCCGATTCCTTCCGGGTCCCGCTATTGCGTGTCTATCGGGGACGCACTGCGCGCCATGTGCTGCGCCGGCTGTGAGGCTGTCGCGAAGGCGATCGTGAATGCCGGCCTGACCGATTACTACGAGAAGCGCGACAGGTTCCCCAGCTCGCCTCGCGAAGCGCTGCCGGAAGCCGCCTCCGACCTGGCGGTGTTCGACCGCGAGGAAATCCAGAAAGGCTTTGTCACCCGTCCCGGCGAGCACGAACGCGAGGCCGCGCTAATCCTCGAGGGCGTAACCTGTCCGGCCTGCATCTGGCTGAACGAAACGCATCTTGCACACCTGCCCGGCGTGACCGCGGTGCACATCAATTACACTACCCGGCGCGCCCGCGTGCGCTGGGACGCCGAGCGCACCCGTCTTTCGGTCATCCTCGACGCCATCCGCGCGATCGGTTATCGCGCCTACCCCTACGACATCAGAGCACTCGAGGACAGCCGGCGGCGGGAGCATCGCGGCGCCTTGCTGCGTCTGGCGGTGGCCGGACTGGGGATGATGCAGGTGATGATGTACGCGGTGCCGGCGTACGTTGCCGGCGAGGGAGAATTGAGCCGCGACATCGAGAGCCTCATGCGCTGGGCCAGCTTTCTGCTCACGGTTCCGGTCGTTTTTTACTCTTCTGCGCCATTCTTTCGCGGCGCGTTGCGCGACTGGCGAACGCGCCGCGTCGGCATGGACGTACCGGTGGCTCTCGGCATCGCTATCGCATTCGCGGCCAGCACCGTAGCGACCGTCACCGGGCGGGGCGCGGTGTACTTCGATTCGGTGGCGATGTTCGTGTTTTTCCTGCTCGGCGGCCGCTTCCTGGAACTGCGCGCGCGGCAGAGCGCGGCTGAATTCCTGGAGTACCTGTCACGGGCAATGCCGGCAGTGGCAAGCCGGTTGTTGAATTTTCCGCTGTGCATGAACACGGAGGTGATTGCCGCCGCGGCACTCAGGGTCGGTGACCAGGTGCTGGTGCGGCCCGGGGAGAATTTCCCCGCGGACGGCCGAGTCGAACAGGGCGGCACCGACGTGGACGAGTCGCTGCTGACCGGCGAAAGCCGCCCGGTGGCGAAGACAGAAGGCTCCCGGGTGATCGGCGGGTCGGTCAACCGCGGTCACCCGGTTGCCGTGACGGTGGAACGCATCGGCGCGGACAGCACGTTGTCCGGAATCGTCCGGCTGATGGAACGCTCGACGCAGGAGCGTCCGCGCGTCCAGGAAATTACCGATCGCATCGCCGCCCGGTTTGTCGCTTTCATCCTCGTCGTCGCCGCGGTAACGACGATTTACTGGCTGCTGACGGAACCGGTGCGCGCGCTGCCGGTGGCGGTGGCGGTGTTGGTCGTGACCTGCCCGTGCGCGTTGTCGCTTGCCACGCCCACCGTGCTTGCGGTAGCCACTGCGGCGATGGCAAGGCTCGGGCTCATTGTGACCCGAGGACATGCGATCGAAACGCTGGCGCGGGCCGATTGCTTCGTGTTCGACAAGACCGGGACGCTGTCCGAAGGACGGTTGAGCGTCACCGAGGTAAGGACTCTGGGTGGTCGCGACCGGAACCAGGCGCTGGCGCTGGCGGCAGCGCTGGAACAGACGTCCGAGCATCCGGCTGCCCGCGCGATCATCGGTGCCGCCGGCCCCCAATCATTGATGGCGCAGGACGTCCGCAATGTACCCGGCAGCGGCGTCGAGGGCGTGGTAAACGGCAGGCGGGTGCGCATCGGGCAGCGCATGTTCGTGTGGGAACTGTCCGGCGCGCCGCCAGAGCAGGATCGTGACGGAAGCGAAAC
>JAXIOX010000073.1:0-7810 GCA_045403275.1 Burkholderiales bacterium
CGGATTATCCAGGCCGGTGACTGGACGCCTTCGACAACGGCGTCGGGAGCCGCCTGCAAGGGCATGGCGGCGGATATCAAAAGGGCAGCGATCCCTGCGCGAACGAGCATCTTGAGTTCACCTGCAGCACCAAGTTTACGCCGACAGATACGAACTGAAACGCCCGACGGATGCGGACCTGAACGCTATAATCCGCCTTTTTGAGGCTTTGGTTTCATTCATCATGCAGCCGCAATATCATCCCGTCGCCATCGAGCAGCAGGCCCAACAAGAGTGGGCGGACAAGAAATCCTTCCGCGCAATCGATGCCTCGCGCAAGCCGAAGTACTACTGCCTGTCGATGTTCCCCTATCCGTCGGGGAAGCTGCACATGGGTCACGTACGCAATTACACCATCGGCGATGTGCTGTCGCGCTATTACCGGATGCGCGGCTACAACGTGCTGCAGCCGATGGGCTGGGACGCGTTCGGGCTGCCCGCCGAAAACGCGGCGATGGCCAACAACGTGCCGCCGGCGAAATGGACCTACGACAACATCGCCGACATGAAAAAGCAGCTCAAGTCGCTGGGCTTCGCCATCGATTGGGAACGCGAGCTCGCAACGTGCCGGCCGGACTACTACCGCTGGAATCAGTGGTTGTTCCTGCGCATGCTCGAGAAGGGGCTGGCCTATAAGAAGACCGGCACGGTGAACTGGGACCCGGTGGATCAGACCGTGCTCGCCAACGAGCAGGTGATCGACGGCCGCGGCTGGCGCACGGGTGCACTGGTGGAGAAGCGCGAGATTCCGATGTATTACCTGGCGATCACGCGCTACGCCGACGAGCTGCTTTCCTCGCTGGACCGCCTTCCCGACTGGCCCGAGCGCGTAAAAACCATGCAGGCCAACTGGATCGGCAAGAGCTTCGGGGTGCGGCTCGCCTTCCCGTATGTACTCGACGGCAAGGCCGGCAAGCTCTGGGTGTTTACCACCCGCGCCGACACCATCATGGGCGTGACCTTCGTTGTCGTGGCCGCGGAGCATCCGTTGGCCGCGGAGGCGGCGAAGTGCAATCCCAGGCTCGCCGAGTTCGTCGAGGAGTGCAAGCGCAGTGGCGTGCAGGAAGCCGACATCGCCACCCAGGAAAAGAAGGGCATGCCCACCGGCATATTCGTGGAGCATCCGCTGACCGGCGGGAAAATCGAAGTGTGGGTCGGCAACTACGTGATGATGAGCTACGGCGAAGGTGCGGTAATGGGCGTGCCCGGCCACGACGAGCGCGATTTTGCCTTTGCCAAGAAGTATGGTCTGCCGATCTTGCAGGTGATCGACGTTGAGGGCCGGCGGTATTCGCTTGACGCGTGGCAGCCCTGGTACGCCGACTACGGCGTTTGCAAGAATTCCGGCAAGTACGACGGCATGTCGTATCAACAGTCGACGGACACGATCGCGGCGCACCTCAAGGCGAAAGACCATGGTGAGAAACATGTGACCTGGCGCTTGCGCGACTGGGGAATCTCGCGCCAGCGCTACTGGGGATGCCCGATCCCGATCGTCCATTGCAAATCCTGTGGCGATGTACCGGTGCCCGACGACCAGTTGCCGGTGATTCTGCCGGAGGACTGCGTGCCGGACGGTAGCGGCAATCCGCTCAACAAGCGGCCGGATTTCCTCAACACCGCCTGTCCGAAGTGCAGCAAGCCGGCCAGGCGCGAGACCGACACCATGGACACCTTCGTGGATTCGTCCTGGTACTTCCTGCGCTTCGCCTGCGCCGATCAGCACGGAAGCATGGTGGATGAACGGGTGAACTACTGGCTGCCGGTGGACCAGTACATCGGCGGCATCGAACATGCGATCCTGCACCTGCTGTACTCGCGCTTCTGGACCAAGGTGATGCGCGACTTCGCGCTGGTGAAGCTGGACGAGCCGTTCACCCGGCTGCTCACCCAGGGCATGGTGCTGAACGAAATTTTCTTCCGCAAGACCGATGGCGGCCGCATCCAGTTTTTCAATCCCGGCGACGTCCAACTCGAGATGGATGGCCAGGGAAAACGCGCGGGTGCAGTGCTCAAGTCCGACGGCAAATCGGTCGAGTCGGGCGGCATCCGCACCATGTCGAAATCGAAGAACAACGGCGTAGATCCGCAGGCGCTGATCGATCAGTACGGCGCCGACACCGCGCGGTTTTTCATGATGTTCACCTCACCGCCGGAGGATACGCTGGCATGGAACGACGAGGGCGTGGAAGGCGCGTACAAGTTCCTGCGCCGCTTGTGGAAGTTCGCGCACGAAAACCAGGCAGCGATCAGGGACGAAAAGGCGAGCGGCGCGGACGCCGCCGCCAAGGACGCGAGACACGATCTGCATCAGCACCTGCATCAGGCCAACTTCGACTACGAGCGCAAGCAGTTCAACACCGTGGCGTCGGCCGCCCACAAAATCCTGAATCTGCTGGAGGGCGACGCGGTTGCCGCGGCGCCCGCCGCGGTGCGCGCCGTGCTGCTGCGCGAGGGCATGGGGATACTGCTGCGATTGCTGGCGCCGATCACGCCGCACCTCGCCCAGACGCTGTGGCGCGAGCTGACCTACGGCGCCGATATCCTCGATGCGCCCTGGCCGGAAGTGGATGAGGCCGCACTGGTACGGGACGAGATCGACCTGGTGCTGCAGGTGAACGGCAAGCTGCGCGGCAATATTCGGGTGGCGCGCACCGCGGATCGCGCCGCGATCGAGCGACTGGCGATGCAAAACCCGAATGCGCAGAAACACATCGCCGGACAGACGGTCAAAAAAGTAGTGGTGGTGCCGGGACGGCTGGTGAACATCGTCGTCTAAGGGCAAGGATGAAGTAGGAAGGATGAAGGATGAGAAATGCAAGGATGAAGGATGAAGGATGAAGGATGAAATAGAGCATGTGCGGAGTGCACTCAATTCTTCCACCTTCCGCCTTCCGCCTTCATCCTTGGCCGTCATCATCGCGCTTTGCGCGATGATGACGGCTTGCGGCTTCCAGTTGCGCGGGCGGGCGGCCATCCCGTTCCAGACCGTCCACGTCGAGGCGCCGGGGTTCTCGGCTTTTGCCAACGATCTGCAACGTGCCATCCGCACCGGGAGCAAGACCCGGATCGTGGAGAACCGAGACGAGGCCGAGGCGGTGGTCCAGATCGTCGGTGAGTCGCAGGAAAAGATCATCCTGTCATTGACCAGCGGCGGCAAGGTGAGCGAATTCGACTTGCGTTATCGGGTCGCCTACCGCCTGACCGATCGCGCCGGCACCGATCTCGCGTCGCCGGGAGAGATCGTTCTGCGCCGCGTCATGACTTACGACGATACCCAGGTGCTCGCCAAGGAATCTGAGGAGCTGCTCCTGTTTCGCGACATGAAGACCGACGCGATTGGGCAGATGCTGCGGCGCCTGTCGGCGGCGAAACCCGCGTCGTAACGGCCCACCGATATAATCCGCGCAAACCAGGCCCCAGAGTTCTTATGCCACCAGAAGGTTCCGTCGGTGTTGTCAGCCCGAAAATTGCACACTTCGACGATCCGATCGCGCTCAAGAGCGGTGCGCGCCTGGATTCGTACGACCTCGCCTACGAGACCTACGGCACGCTCAACGCTGCGCGTGACAACGCGGTGCTGGTCTGCCACGCGCTGAACGCCTCGCACCACGTTGCGGGCGTCTATGCCGACGACCCGGAAAACGTCGGCTGGTGGGACAACCTGATCGGCCCGGGCAAGCCGGTGGATACCAATCGCTTCTTCGTCGTCGGCGTCAATAACCTCGGCGGCTGCCACGGATCCACCGGCCCTTCGAGCATTAATCCCGCGACCGGCAGGCCGTGGGGTGCCGATTTTCCGGTGGTGACGGTGGACGACTGGGTGGAAGCGCAGGCGCGACTTGCCACACAGCTGGGCATCGAGCGCTTCGCCGCGGTGATGGGCGGGAGCCTGGGCGCGATGCAGGCGCTGCAGTGGGCCATCAGCCAGCCGGCGCGCGTGCGCCATTCCATCGTAATCGCCGCCGCGCCCAGACTTTCGGCGCAGAACATTGCCTTTAACGAGGTGGCGCGCCAGGCAATTACCACCGATCCGGATTTCCACGGCGGCAATTACTACTCGTACGGGGTGGTACCGAGGCGCGGGCTTCGCATCGCGCGCATGATCGGGCACATCACCTATCTTTCCGACGATGTAATGGCGGAGAAATTCGGCCGCGAGTTGCGCGAAGGCGCGTTCAAGTTCAATTTCGACGTCGAGTTCCAGATCGAGTCTTACCTGCGCCACCAGGCCGACAAGTTCGCGGAACGCTTCGACGCCAACACTTATCTGCGCATCACCAAGGCGCTCGACTACTTCGACCCGGCTGCGGCCTGCGGCGGCGACCTGTCAGCAACATTGAAACCCGCGAAGGCGGACTTCCTGCTGGTGTCGTTCACCTCGGACTGGCGTTTTTCGTCGGCGCGTTCGCGCGAGATCATCAAGGCGCTGGTGGACAACCGCCTGAACGTAAGCTACACGGAAATCGATGCGCCGCACGGCCACGACGCTTTTCTGATGGACGATCGGCGCTACCACAATCTGATCCATACCTACTTCAGCAACATCGTCCTGCAGGGCCCGGGGACATGAGCGCGTCCGCAACCCTTGCCACGCTGTCCGGCCGTTCCGACTTTGCCGCGATCGCGAAGTGGATCAAACCGAATGCGCAGGTGCTCGACCTTGGTTGCGGCGACGGATCGCTGCTGCGCCATTTGAAGCAGGCGCGCGGGGTAACCGGATACGGCATCGAGATCGACGATGCCAAGGTTCTGGCCTGCGTCCGCAACGGCGTGAACGTACTGCAGAACGATCTGGAGTCGGGACTGTCGGGATTCGAGCCGAATTCCTTCGATTACGTGATCCTGTCGCTGACGCTGCAGGCGGTGCGCCACACCGAACGCCTCCTCAAGGACATGCTTCGGGTCGGCCGCGAGGGTATTGTCACGTTCCCGAACTTCGGCTATTGGCGGCACCGGCTGCAAATTCTGGCCGGGCGCATGCCGGTGTCGAAGGAACTGCCTTACGAGTGGTATGACACCCCGAACATCCATCTATTCACCATCAGGGATTTCGAGGTTTACTGCAGAACCCACGGCGTGCGCATTCTCGAACGCCTGGTGATGGACGACGCCAAGCCGGTAAACGTGCTGCCCAACCTGCGGGGTTCGCTCGCGGTCTTCCGTTTCGACGCAGGTTCACGCGTATAGCGTTACCGGCTTTTCCTAGGCGTCAGCCGCCTTGTCGGCGCGCGCGTCGCCTTCGCCCTCCTTTCCCGCCGAGCCGATCGACAGGTCGGCAAGCCCGGAGCGCATCATGAACCAGAACAGGATTACGCCCGGAAACGCGACCAGAGTGGTCAGCACATAGAAGTTCACATAGCCAATCGCATCGATCAGCGAGCCCACCGTCGTTCCGGTAAGGAATCGGCCGGTAATGCTCGCAAGCGCGGAGAGCAGGGCATATTGGGTCGCGGTGAAGCGCAGGTTGCACAGCGCGGAGAGGTAGGCGACCACCGTCACCCCGCCGATGCCGCTGGCGAAATTCTCGAAACCGATCGCAGCCGCCATGCCGATATTGGTATGGCCGACCGCCGCCAGCGCGGCAAAGCTGAAATTCGACACCGCCATCAGGATCAGGCTGATCAGGACGGCGCGCTTCATCCCCAGCCGCGCGTAGAGAATGCCGCCGACGAAGACGCCGATCAGCAGGGCGATGAAGCCGACCCCGACATCGTAGAAGGCCACCTCATCGTTGGTGAAGCCGAGATCCTCGAACAGCAGTCTCAGCGTAAGGTTGGCGAGCGTGTCGCCAATTTTGTGAATGAGCACGAACAGCAGGACGACGAGCGCCCCCTGCCGCCTCAGGAACTCGAGCAGCGGGCTGAAGTAAGCGATGATCGCCTCGACGACGCCGTGCGTCTTGGCCGGCTCGCAATGTCGCACCGGCTCACCCATCACCATGCCGACCACCATTGCCGGAAGCGCGAGGGCGGCACAGGCGAAATAGGCGGCGGTCCAGTCGAACCGGGCGGCGAGGACCAGAGCCAACGCGCCGGCCGCCGCGGCGCCGATGCGCCAGCCGTATTGAGACATGCCGGAACCGGCGCCGAGCTGGCGCGGCTCGAGCAGCTCGATGCGGTAGGCGTCGATGATGATGTCGAACGTGGCACCGGCGACGCCCACGGTGATCGCGGCGATCGCGACGATATGAAGCGCTTGGTCCGGATCGGCGATTCCGAGAAAGGCGACGGCCGCCATGACCAGCACGCCGACCAGCCACAGCCAACTGCGCCGCTGCCCCCATCGGCCGATCACCGGCAGCCGGACATTGTCGACGATCGGCGCCCACAGGAACTTGAAGTTGTACGCCAGGACTGTGAGCACGAAGGCGGTCACCGCGCTCTTGGTGATGCCGTGCTGGGCGAGGCGCGTGGTCAGAGTCGCGCCGATCATCGCGAAGCCGAAGCCGGAGGAGATGCCCAGGAACAAGGCCGCAAGAGGCGCGGACTCAAAATAGGGGCGGAGGCCTTCCGGCAGCCTGCTGCGCCAGTCGCTAGGCCAGCGGGTGGTCATAGTCGATGATAAGCGGCGCGTGGTCGCTGAACCGCTGAGATTTGTAGATCGCAACGCCTCTCGCTTTGGCGGCGATCCCGGGCGTGGCGAGCTGATAGTCGATTCGCCATCCCACGTTCTTGGCCCAGGCTTGGCCGCGGTTGGACCACCAGGTGTATTGCTCGGGTTCCTGGTTTAGGCGGCGGAACACGTCCACGTAACCGAGCTTGTCGAGTACGCCGGAAAACCACTCGCGCTCCTCGGGCAGGAAGCCGGAGTTCTTCTGGTTGGAGCGCCAGTTCTTGAGGTCAATTTCCCTGTGCGCGACATTCCAGTCGCCGCAGAGAATGACGTCGCGGCCGCTTTGTGCGAGCCTGTGCAACGGCGCAATGAAACGCTCCATGAAGCTGAACTTGATCGCCAGACGCTCGGGTGAACTTGATCCGGACGGAACATACACCGAGACGATGCTGAGATTGCCAAACTGCGTCTCGACGTAGCGGCCTTCGGCATCGATGTCGGGAATGCCGAGGCCTTCGATCACGCGATCCGGTTTTTTGCGGCAATAGATGCCGACGCCGCTGTAGCCGGGCCGATCGGCACAATGAAAGTAGCCGCGGTATCCGCCGGGATTGCGGATAGCGTCGCCGAGGTCGCGGTCCTGCGCCTTGATCTCCTGGACACAAATCGCGTCGGCTTCCTGCGTGGACATCCACTCTAGAAAGCCCTTGTTGACTGCCGAACGTATGCCGTTTAGATTTAGGGAGACAATTCGCACGACAGGCAATGAAAACTTTCAGGCAGGAGTTTATTGAATTTGCCTTGGCCCGCGGTGTTCTCTGCTTCGGCGAGTTCAAGACCAAGGCCGGGCGTCTGTCGCCTTATTTCTTCAACGCCGGTTTGTTCAACGACGGCGAGGCGCTGCGAAAGCTCGGGCAATTCTACGCGAAAGCCATCGTCGCCGCCGATCCTGCCTTCGACATGCTGTTCGGTCCGGCTTACAAGGGCATTCCTCTGGTTGCCGCTACCGCCGTGGCGCTTGCCGAAATCGGGCGAAACATGCCGTTCTGCTTCAATCGCAAGGAAGCCAAGGACCACGGCGAGGGAGGCATGACAATAGGCGCACCGCTCGCGGGGAGGGTGCTGATCGTGGACGACGTCATTTCCGCCGGCACATCGGTGCGCGAATCGGTGCAGATCATTCGCGCGGCCGGCGCGGCACCTTGCGGCGTGGTCA
>JAXIOX010000270.1:0-7676 GCA_045403275.1 Burkholderiales bacterium
GCGTCACCGACTACTGGCGCAAATACGTGGGACTGGACGGCGCGGTGGTCGGGCTGGATCGTTTTGGCGAGTCGGGGCCGGCCGGCGATCTCTTCCAGTTTTTAGGTTTAACCGTCGAGGGCGTGGTCAAGGCCATCAAAGGCGTGCTGTAACGGACGCCGGACGGGACCTGTACCGGTCCGAATAAGGAGAAGCAATGAGCGGAGCGCTGCGGCTGGTCGGTGATATCGGCGGGACCAACGCACGTTTCGCGCTGGTCGCCGACGGCTCCAGCCAGCCGCAGCAGGAGCAGGTGATGCGCTGCGCCGAGTTCGAGGGCATCGAGCAGGCGATCCGCCGCTACCTCGCCGATCACGGCAATCCCGGGATTCGCGAAGCTGCGCTCGATGCCGCCACTGGCATCACCGGCGATTTCGTGCAGTTGACCAATGGACCCTGGGGGTTCTCGATCGAGCGGACGCGTCAGGCTCTGGCGCTCGATCGGCTGTATGTGATCAACGATTTCACCGCGCTTGCGCTGTCGGTGCCCACGCTGCAGCCGCACGAGCTGAGACAGGTCGGTGGCGACAAGCCGGTAACAGGAACCCCGATTGCCGTGATCGGACCGGGAACCGGCCTGGGCGTGTCCGGGCTGCTTCCCGCTGGCGAGGGCTGGATCGCGTTGCAGGGGGAAGGCGGGCACACCGCGTTCAGTCCGACGACCGAGCGCGAGATCGATGTCCTGCGCTGGCTGATGCAGCGTTTCGAGCACGTTTCGACCGAGCGTGTGGTGAGCGGTATGGGTCTCGAGAACCTCTATCAGTGCTTGTGCGCGCTGGACCGCGTAACGGCGCAGGCATTGAGCCCGGCGCAGATCACCGACGCCGCACTGGCCGGGAACGAAGTACATTGCCGCGAAGCGCTCGACATGTTCTGCGCCATCCTGGGGGCGGCGGCAGCCAATCTGGTAGTAACCCTCGGCGCGCGCGCAGGATGCTATATCGGCGGCGGAATCGTACCCAGGCTTGGTGAGTATTTTGTGCATTCGCCGTTCCGCGCCCGTTTCGAGCGCAAAGGCCGTTTCTCGGCTTACGTCGCGGCGGTCCCGACTTACGTGATCCTGGCGCAAACGCCCGCCCTGCGCGGACTGTCCGCGCTATTTCTGCACACGCTGAAATCATGATGGACACGGCCGACGCGATCGGATTCCTGGCGGGAGCGCTCACGACCATTGCTTTCAGTCCGCAGGCACTGAAGATGTACGCGACCAAATCCGGCAAGGATGTTTCCGCCAGGATGTTGCTGATCTTCAGCGCCGGTGTGATTCTGTGGCTGATCTACGGCATCTTGATCGGGTCGGTGCCGGTGATCCTGGCTAACGTCGTCACGCTGATTCTCTCTGGTACGATCATCGTACTCAAGATCCGCTACAGACGTCACAATCCGCGCAATACGCAGAACCCCGGCCTGCCCTGATCGCGTGTTGTGGCCGAGTCACTTCAGACGATGCGTTTCTCGGTCTTCGGGTCGAAGAAAACCGTTTTCGACAGATTGAACGCCAGTTCCATCGAGTCGTTGGCCAGGCACGCCTGCTCGGGGCGCACGCGGCAGGACACGACTTCTCCGTTGATGCGGATGAATACCAGCGTATCCGGCCCGGTCGGCTCCACCAGTTCCACCTTGCAGGTGTGCGTGTGGACGTTGCGGCCGAAACGCTGGCTGCTGGCGTTGTCGGTGATCAGTTCCGGGCGGATACCGACGATCAGTTCCTTGCCGATATAGGGTCGCAGCGCCTTTTCCGCGTCGTGCATGGGCAGCACGAAGGTTTCATCCGCCGTCTGCAGCCGCACCCCGACGCTGCCCAAGTTCTCCACCGCCTCGGTCTTGATGAAGTTCATCGACGGCGAACCGATGAAGCCGGCGACGAACAGGTCCGCAGGCTGGTCGTAGATTTCCTGAGGCGAGCCGAACTGGCGGATTTCGCCGCCCTGCATGACCGCGATCTTGGTGCCCAGCGTCATGGCTTCGATCTGATCGTGCGTGACGTAGACGATGGTGGCCTTGAGCCGCTCGTGCAAAAGTTTGATCTCCATGCGCATTTCCACACGCAACTTGGCGTCCAGGTTTGACAGCGGCTCGTCGAACAAAAACAGCCGCGGGTCGCGCGCGATCGCCCGGCCCATCGCCACTCGCTGGCGCTGGCCGCCGGAAAGCTGCGAAGGCTTGCGGTCGAGCAGGTGCCCCATCTGCAGGATCTTGGCGACGCGATCGACGATTTCGTCCTGCTGGTGCTTCGGCATGCGCCGCATCTCCAGACCGAAGGAGATGTTCTTGCGCACGGTCATGTTCGGGTACAGCGCGTAGGACTGGAACACCATGGCGATGTCGCGATCCTTCGGGCTCAGGTTGTTGACCACGCGATCGCCGATGACGACATCCCCCGAGGTCGCGGAGTCGAGTCCGGCGATGATGTTGAGCAATGTCGACTTGCCGCAACCCGAAGGGCCGACCAGGATCAGGAATTCGCCCGATTCGATTTCCAGGTCGATGTCCTTCAGCACCTCGACATTGCCGAAGACCTTGCGCACGTTTCTGACGGCGAGCGAAGACACTTTTCTCCTCTTTCTCAGCCCTTCACCGCGCCCGCGGTAAGTCCGCGCACGAAATACTTGCCGGCAACGACATATACGAAAAGCGTGGGCAGCGCGGCGATGATCGCCGCCGCCATGTCCACGTTGTACTCCTTGACACCGGTCGAGGTATTCACCAGGTTGTTGAGCGCCACGGTGATCGGCTGGCGTTCGCCGGAGGAGAACACCACGCCGAACAGGAAATCGTTCCAGATCTGGGTGAACTGCCAGATCACGCACACCACGATGATCGGCGGCGACAGCGGCAGGATGATGCGCCAGAAGATGCGAAAAAACCCGGCCCCGTCGATGCGAGCGGCTTTCGCCAGTTCATCGGGCACTGACACGTAGAAGTTGCGGAAGAACAGCGTGGTGAATGCCAGCCCGTATACCACATGCACGAAGATCAGGCCCGATGTGGAATTGGCGATGCCGAGCACTCCCAGCGTCTGCGCCATCGGCAGCAGCACTACCTGGAAGGGTATGAAGCAGCCTATCAAGAGCAGCGTGAAGATCGTGTCGCTGCCGCGAAAACGCCACATGGTGAGCACGTAGCCGTTGAATGCGCCGATCAACGTCGAGATCAGCACCGCCGGCACCACGAAGCTGACAGAGTTCCAGAAGTTTCCCCTGAGACCGCTGCAATCGACCCCGGTGCAGGCGCCCGACCATGCCTTCGCCCACGCTTCGAAGGTGATGTCCGCCGGCAGCGCGATCAGATTGCCGCCGCGGATGTCGTCCAGCGTCTTGACGGAAGTGCTGAGCATCACGAACAGCGGCATCAGGTAGTACAGGGCCAGCAGCACCAGCAGCCCATAGACAACGAAGCGGCCGAGCACCTGCGACCCGGCGACCTGTGCCTGCACGTGGTCAGCCACGGCGCTGCCTCCTGAGCTCCGAGTACATCAGCGGCACGACCACCGCGGCCACGGTCATCATCATCATCATCGCGCTCGCCGCGCCCAGGCCGATCTGATTGCGGGTGAAGCCGAACGCGTACATGAAAGTAGCCGGCATGTCCGAGGAGAAACCGGGCCCGCCGCCGGTCAGTGCCATCACCAGGTCAAAACTCTTGATGGCGATGTGGGCGAGGATGATGAAGGCGCTGAAAAATACCGGCCGCAGGCTGGGAATGATGATGCTCCAGTAGATGCGCGGCGTGCTCGCCCCGTCCACCTGCGCTGCTTTGATGATGGATTCGTCGATGCCGCGCAGACCCGCCAGGAACAGCGCCATCACGAAACCCGAAGACTGCCAGGCGCCGGCGATCACCACGGCGTAGATCGACATCCTCGGGTTCACCAGCCAGTCGAACGTGAAATTGCTGAACCCTAACTGCTGCACCACGCGCTCGAATCCCAGGCCGGGATTGAGTATCCACTTCCATGCGGTGCCGGTGACGATGAACGATAGCGCCATCGGGTAGAGATAAATGGAGCGCAGGAAGCCCTCTGCGCGGATGCGCTGGTCGAGCAGTATGGCCATCAGCAATCCAAAGGCCAGGCAAACGAATATGAACAGGCCGCCGAACACCGCCAGGTTGCGCACCGCCACCCACCAGCGGTCGTTGCCGAACAGCGAGATGTACTGCACCAGGCCGGCAAATTCGTAGCGCGGCAGCATGCGCGACTCGGTGAAAGCCAGCCAGCCGGTCCAGAGTATGAAACCGTAAACGAAGAAGAGGCTTATCAGCAGCGTGGGCCCGAGGACAATCCTGGGGAGTGCGAGCTCGATGACGTTGAGCAGGCTGCGCCGGGGCGCCACCACCGACGCGAGCGCGCCGGCCTTTGTTGAGGCCGATGACTGCAACTGCCCTCCCTTGGCGAGCAGGCGCAGCGGGCCTGCGCCCGCCGCGCCTCAGGTTTGGCGGCTTACTTGGATTTTGCCGCGGCAGCCATTTTTTCGGCCGCTGCCTTCGGCGTCATCTTCGAATTCATGAACTGAGTCACGACGTCGAACATTGCACCCTGAACCGAGGCCGGCATGGCCATACCGTGAGCCCAGCTCGGTACCAATTTCTTGGACTTGGCGCTCGACTCGAACTCCGCGGAAGAATCCTTGGCGCACTGGTCGAACTTGCCCATGGACATTCCGGTGCGGGCCGGGATCGAGCCCTTGTTCAGGTTGAACACCTCCTGGAATTGCGGCTCCATGATCGAGGAGGCCAGAGCCCACTGTGCTTCCTTGGCATCGGCGCTCTTCTGTTCGAACATGATGAAGCTGTCAATATTGAAGGTGAACGCGCCCTTGGTGCCCGGGGCCGGCAAGCAGACGTAATCCTTGCCCGGCGACTTTCCGGCGGCAGTGAACTCGCCCTTGGCCCAATCGCCCATGAACTGCATCGCCGCCTTGCCGTTGATCACCATCGCGGTGGCGAGGTTCCAGTCGCGGTTGGCGGCGTCCTTGTCGATGGAATTCTGCACAGTGCGCAGCGTCGCAAACGACTTTTCCATCGTCGGGCTGTTGAGCGCGCTGGCGTCCAGATTGACGAAAGCGCGGTTGTACCAGTCGGCACCCCCGACCCCGAGCGCGACCGACTCGAACACGGTGGCGTCCTGCCAGGGCTGTCCGCCGTGCGCAACCGCGATAAACCCGGCCTTCTGGATCTTGTCGGCAGCGACCGCGAATTCCTCCCAGGTCGTCGGTATCTTGGCGCCGGCCTTTTTGAATACTTCCGGATTGGCCCACATCCAGTTCACCCGGTGCACGTTGACCGGCACCGCCACGTAGTGGCCCTGGTACTTCATGACGTTGCTGACCACTGCCGGGAGCAGACCGTCCCAGTTTGCCGTCTTGGCGACATCATCGAGGTTGGTAAGCACTCCCTCTCGGCCCCACTCTTGAATCGACGGGCCTTTCACCTGTGCGGCAGTCGGCGGCTTGCCGGACACCACGCGCGACTTCAGCACCGTCATGGCGTTCTCCCCGCCGCCCCCGGCAACCGCAAAGTCCTTCCATTTGTGGCCCTTGGCTTCGAGGATCTTCTTCAATTCGGCGACCGACTTGGCCTCGCCGCCGGAAGTCCACCAGTGCAGGACTTCCACTTCGCCTGCACGGGAAAAAGCGGAGAACGCCAGCGTGCTCGCAAGCGTCAACGCGGTTAAGGTAAGCCTATTCATGGACTGCTTCATTTGCTCCTCCACGTTTCATTGTTTATGGACTTCGCACCAACGCCTGTCGCCGGCGTTCCAGAGCGGTCTTGTTGATTGTTGCCGCTGCCGCCAGGGGCGGCCGCTTCTCCCACTATAGGAGACGCTCCCGCGCAACGCAATCACGTTCGCCACCGCGTCGCATCATTGCTGGGAGTCGGCGGCGTAGTACAGTAAAATTCAAGTTTTTCAGGGGACTCCGTTCATGGCCATCCGGGTTGCAGTCAACGGCTACGGGCGCATCGGCCGCAACATCCTGCGTGCCCACTACGAGGGCGGCAAAAAACACGACATCCAGCTTGTCGCGATCAACGACCTCGGTGACGCGAAGATCAATGCGCACCTCACCAAATACGACACGGTACACGGCAAGTTTCCGGGCAGCGTTGCGGCCGACGGGGATTTCCTTGTGGTCAACGGCGACAGGATCAAAGTGTGTGCGCAGAGGAATCCGGCCGAATTGCCGTGGAAAGAACTCGGCGTGGACATTGTGCTCGAGTGCACCGGGCTCTTCACCAGCAAGGCCAAAGCCGGCGCGCATCTGAGCGCGGGCGCAAAGAAGGTCATCGTCTCCTCGCCGGGCGACAAGGACGTGGACGCGACCGTGGTGTACGGCGTAAATCACCATACGCTAAAAGCGGCGCACACCGTGATCTCCAATGCCAGCTGCACAACCAACTGCCTGGCGCCGATGGTCAAGGCGCTGAACGACCGCATCGGCGTGGTCAACGGCCTGATGACCACCATACATGCCTACACCAACGACCAGGTGCTGACCGACGTGTATCACACTGACCTGCGCCGCGCGCGCTCCGCGACCATGTCGATGATTCCGACCAAGACTGGCGCCGCAGCTGCGGTGGGCCTGGTGCTGCCGGAACTGAACGGCAAGCTCGACGGCTTCGCGATTCGCGTCCCGACCATCAACGTATCGCTGGTCGACCTCGCGTTCGTCGCCAAGCGCCCGACCACGGTGGAAGAAGTGAACAACGCGGCGAAACAGGCCGCAGAGTCCGACCTCAAGGGCATCCTCGAGTACAACAAGGATCCCCTGGTGTCGGTCGACTTCAATCACAACCCGGCTTCTTCGGTTTTCGATTCGACGCTCACAAAAGTGTCGGATGGTACGCTGGTGAAGGTATGTTCCTGGTATGACAACGAGTGGGGCTTCAGCAACCGGATGCTGGATGTGACGGTTGCGCTGATGAACGCGAAATAAGCAGAAGCATTTGCCGCAGCGGGCACAGTAGAAACAAAGGCCAGAAATTTCACGGGCCTTTTTTCTCTGTGCCCTCTGTGTTCTTTGTGGCGGAACGGAATTGACTTGAGACCATGACGATCCTGCGGATGACCGATCTCGATTTGCGCGGGAAACGCGTGTTCATTCGCGCGGATCTTAACGTGCCGCAAGACGACGCCGGCAACATCACCGACGACACCCGCATCCGCGCCTCGGTGCCGGCGATCCGGCATGCACTGAACGCCGGCGCCGCAGTGATGGTGACTTCGCACCTCGGCCGGCCGACCGAGGGCGAGTTGAAACCCGAAGATTCCCTGGCGCCGGTGGCGAAGCGATTGTCGGAACTGCTCGGCATGCCGGTGCCGCTCAAGACAAACTGGGTCGAGGGCGTGGAATTGAAACCCGGACAGGTCGTGCTGCTGGAGAACTGCCGGGTCAACAAGGGCGAAAAGAAGAACGACGAGATTCTGGCCAGAAAAATGGCGGCGCTGTGCGACGTTTACGTGAACGACGCATTCGGCACAGCGCATCGCGCCGAAGCGACAACCCACGGGATCGCCAGATTTGCGGCGGTCGCCTGCGCCGGGCCGCTGATGGCAGCGGAACTGGAGGCCTTGAGCAAGGCGCTTACCGCGCCGAAACGGCCGTTGGTGGCGATAGTTGCCGGCTCCAAGGTCT
>JAXIOX010000068.1:0-4645 GCA_045403275.1 Burkholderiales bacterium
CGCGTCAAGCTTGTTGAGGGGTTCACTCATGTGCTTGGCACGTGATGTGAACACCACAACACGCGTCAAGCTTGTTGCGGGGTTCACTCATGTGCTTGGCACGTGATGTGAACACCAAAATCGTTCTCGCAAATCCGGCGAATGATTTCCATCTGCGCGCTTACATCTCAAACAACGCGTCAATCTTTGCCGCGCAAGAAATCATTGTAGTTCCGGCCGCACTGACGTGCTTAACTCTGCCACCCACAAGTGGCAGAGTTAGCCTGCACTGAAACGATTCCATTGCGCCGCGATACTCAGAGGTCGAAGAGCGCATCTAGTTTGGCGGCGCAAATGAAATCGTTTTCACTAATCCCCTTGATCGCATGCGTCATGTAGGCGACGGTAGCTTGGCTGTAGCCGACGGCAACGTCGGGATGATGATCCTCGCGATGCGAGATCCACGCGGTGGCGTTCACGAATGCCATGGTCTCGTGGTAATTCCTGAACTTGAACGTCTTCTGGACCATCCCATTCTTGTATTCCCAGCCGGACAGGCCCTTGAGCAAATGCCCGATCTGGGTTTCCGTCATCGGCGCCACCCCGCCTTCACAGGGCTTGCATTTCTTCCTTACCAGTCCTTCCGCTATCTCACTCATATTTCTCTCCTTAGTACTGAACCGCAGAGGCGCAAAGGCGCAAAGGAAACGCCAAGGAACTCAAGAAAAACATGAATGGGGGAAAGAACATAAGGTCTGGACTTTTCGTCGATGAATGGTCCGTACGCTTCAATGTCTCCTTCTGCGGCGATCAGATTTTTGCCCAGTCAAGTTCTTCTTTGCGTTTCCTTGGCGCCTTTGCGTCTTTGCGGTGAAAAGGGTTTTCAGGCCTTTGCCAGCTGCTCCAGCCGAGCGATACGAGTCGACGCCGGAGGGTGCGAGTCGTAGAACACCGAATGCAGCGGGTCCGGGGTCAGCGTCGAGGCGTTGTCCTTGTATAGTTTCACCAGCGCGCGGATCAGGTCGCGTGCGGGCGTGAACTGCGCCGCGTACTCATCGGCCTCGAATTCGTGCTTGCGCGAATACATCGCCAGCAACGGTTGCAACAGGAAAGTGAACACCGGCACCACCACGACGAACAGCGTCAGCGCCATCGCGTCGGTGGTCGGGTAGGCGACATTGAGCCCCTGGTAGAACCATGCCTGGTCCTTGAGCGTGCCGAGCAGCCACAGGAAGGCGAGGCTCACGGCGAAAGTCCACGCCATGCGCTTGAACACGTGCCGACGGCGGAAGTGGCCGAGTTCGTGCGCGAGCACCGCTTCGATTTCGGGGACCTCCAGCCGCGACAGCAGTGTGTCGAAGAACACGATGCGTTTGGACTTGCCGAATCCGGTGAAGTAGGCGTTGCCGTGGCTGCTGCGCTTGCTGCCGTCCATGACGAACAGGCCCTTGGAGGTGAATCCGCAACGGCTGATCAGGTTTTCGATGCGTTGCTTCATCTCGCCGTCCTGCATCGGCGCAAACTTGTTGAACAGCGGCGCGATGAAAGTCGGATATAGCGCCAGTACCAGCGTGTTGAACACAACCCACACGAACCAGACGTACAGCCACCATTTGTCGCCCATCTCCGCCATCAGCCACAGCACCGCGAATAGCAGCGGCAGGCCGAGGACGATGCCGATCGCGGCGTGCTTCGCCAGATCGCCGAAGAACATGGCAAGCGTCATCTTGTTGAAGCCGAAGCGGCTCTCGATGCCAAAAGTCCGGTACAGACTGAACGGCAGTTCGATCACCGACATGATCATCGCCAGCATCGCGACGAACACGATTCCGCGCGCGATGCCCTCGGGAAAGAACGAGGCGGCCAGATTGTCGATTGCCTGCAAGCCGACGCCGAAGGTAAGCGCCAGCAAAACGGCTGCGTCGAAGACGATCGCGGCGATGTTCAACCGGGTCTTGGCGCTGCTGTAGTCTGCGGCTTTCTGGTGCGCGTCGAGGCTGATTTCCTGGGCAAAGGCGGCGGGAACCGCATTGCGGTGCGCCTGTATATGCTGGACGTGGCGCGTTGCCAGCCACAGGCGCATGCCGGTGGCGATCAACAGCGCGGCGAGAAACAGAACGGAGAAAGTAGGCATTGCGGCTTTCGATTAGGGATTCGGTGCAAGCTATGACAAAATATCGTCAGGAAAATTCAGGAAAAACTTACCGAGGATTATGGCACAGGATCCCAGTTATTTGATCTGGATCGACATGGAAATGAGCGGCCTGAACCCCGACACCGACCGGGTCCTGGAGGTCGCGATCGTCGTCACCGACTCGCAACTCGTCACAGTGGCCGAGTCGCCGGTGAAGGTCGTGCACCAACCGGATGAGGTGCTCGATCGCATGGATTCATGGAACAAGTCGACGCACAGGAAAACGGGATTGATCGAAAAAGTGAAAGCGGCGAAACAAAACGAGGCGGAAGTAGAGGCCGAATTGGTCGCCTTCCTTGTGCGCTACCTTCCCGAGAACACATCGCCGATGTGCGGCAATTCGATCTGCCAGGACCGCCGCTTCCTTGCCCGGTACATGCCCAGGCTCGAAGCTTTCTTCCACTACCGTAACCTGGATGTTTCCACGCTGAAGGAACTGGCGAAACGCTGGAAGCCGGAAATCATGATGGGCCTGACCAAGCACGGCAAGCACGAAGCGCTGGCCGACATCTACGAATCGATCGATGAACTTAAGTACTACCGCGAGAATCTTCTGAAGCTGTAATTGTGGTGAGGCGTCAAGCGTAAAGCGTGAGGCGTAAGGCGTAAGGCGTAAGGCGTAAGGCGTGAGGAGAACATGCCTTGAAAAAACTCTTGCATTCGCCTTGACGAGAATTAGGCTTTACTCGCCTCACCCCTTACGCCTCACGCCTCACTCCAGCGTAATTTCCCCGTCGAAGTCGACGTTCAGCCCGATCGCGGGAACGGTGAGCTTGATGGTTGCCGGCAATTTCTCGTTGCCTTTCAAACTTCCTGAGGCCAGTGCTTTCGACACCGCCTGCTCGATCTCGCGTTGCGAGCCGACGCCGGTCATCTTCAGGAACTTGCGGATGCTCATGTTGAAATTTTCGTCGTTCATTTGTCCTCCTTGCTTCCAATCACGTAATCGATGAGCCGCGCGGTAGAGGCATCGTGCCCGCTGCGGGCTTTCCCCGTTTTCAGGTCTTCGAGCACGCCGATGGCGAGCTGCTTGCCGAGTTCCACGCCCCACTGATCGAAGGAATTGATGCTCCAGATCGCGCCTTGCACGAACACCTTGTGTTCGTAATGCGCAATCAGCGCGCCCAGCGAGCGTGGATCCAGTTGACGCAGCACGATGGTATTGCTGGGACGGTTGCCGGGGAAAGTGCGATGCGCAACCAGGCGTTCGGATTCGCTGCCCTCGATGTCGTGCGCCTTGAGTTCGGCGCGGACCTCATCGGCATTCTTTCCCCGCAGCAGCGCCTCGCTCTGGGCGATGCAGTTGGCCAGCAGGATCTCGTGATGTTCCGGCAGGCTGTCTGCACCGTTAGCCGCGACGATGAAATCGGCAGGCGTGACCTGCGTACCCTGGTGCAGGTGCTGGAAGAAGGAGTGCTGGGCGTTGGTGCCGGGTGCGCCCCAGATCACCGGGCCGGTGGCGTACTCGGCCGCCGCTCCCGAGCGGTCAACGCGCTTGCCATTGCTTTCCATGTCGAGTTGTTGCAGGTAGGCCGGGAAGTGCGCAAGGTCCTGGGCATAGGGCAACACCGCATGCGTCGGGTGGCCCAGGAAACTGATGTGCCAGAGGCCGGTGAGCGCTGCCATCGCCGGCATGTTCCGCTCCAAAGGTGCCGTGCGGAAGTGCTCGTCCATTTCGTAGGCGCCGGCGAGCAGTTCATCGAAGCGGTCGTAACCGACCGCCAACGCGATCGGCAGGCCGATGGCCGACCATAGCGAGTAGCGGCCCCCTACCCAGTCCCAGAATCCGAACACCCGCTCCGGGACGATGCCAAATTTTGAGGTGGCTTCCAGGTTGGTGGAGACCGCAGCGAAATGCTGCTGGACGGCAGCCTCCTTGGCCCCGGAAGAGTGTAATAGAGTAAGCAGCCACTCACGTGCTGACCGCGCGTTGGTGAGGGTTTCCTGTGTGGTAAAGGTCTTCGATGAGACCACGAACAGGGTCGTTGCGGCATCCAGGCCGGAGAGCGTAGCGGCGAGGTGGGCGCCGTCCACGTTGGAGACGAAATGGATGCGCAAGTCGCGCGAACAATAGGGGCGAAGCGCCGAACAGACCATCAACGGGCCCAGATCCGAGCCACCGATGCCGATGTTGACCACATCGGTAAAAGGCAGGCCGGTATGACCCCGGGAGATGCCGCCCCGCACCAGCTCCGAAAAATCCCGCAGTCGCGACAGCACCGCCCGCACCTCTGGCATCACGTCCTTGCCGTCGAGCAGCACCGGGCGGTCGGATCGGTTGCGCAATGCCGTGTGCAGCACCGCGCGCTTCTCGGTGATGTTGATGCGCTTGCCGTCGAACATCGCCGCAATCTGCGCGGGCAGGCTGGCGTCCTCGGCCAGCGTCACCAGCAGGCGGCGCGTCTGCCTCGACACCGGGTTCTTCGAGTAATCGAGCAGCAATCCGCAGGCTGCAACCGAAAACTCCTGCGC
>JAXIOX010000206.1:0-2525 GCA_045403275.1 Burkholderiales bacterium
GAGATGGTGAAGGGTCGCGGGGATACGCCGAACGAGCACGACATCCTCACGGGTTCGGATCCGGCGGGCATGTATTCAACGGCGGGCGGCGACACCACTTGCGGCAACTGGACGAAGAGTGGCGAGGGCTCGGCGATCGTCGGCCACCACGACCTGATGGGGCTGAAGGACACCCGGCACATGAAGTCCTGGAACTCCTCCCACGGCTCGCGCGGTTGCAGCCAGGATCAACTCAAGGCCTCGGGCGGCGCGGGACTTTTCTACTGCTTCGCTGCGAACTAGCGGGCAAGACGCGGGACAACCATTGCTGCCCGCAACCGGGTTCGAACCAGTTGCAGATTCCCCACGATGTGAGTGAAGTCACGTATTGACGATGGCTCACTCCACGACCTTCACCAGTTGCCCCGGCTGCACGTCGCCGCCGCCGTAGACCCCGTTTAGGAGCCGCAACTGCTGCTCCGCATTATTCAAAGGCGATTGTCGCGCCAGTTCCGCGAAGCCACCGCTTGGGTAAGGCACGGTTTGCAGCTTCCATGGACGCGCCGCGTTGCGGTCTGCCGCGGTCAGGGCGCGGAATGACGATTCGGCCTCCTGTATTTGGCGATACGCCCGCTGTAGCGACTGCTGATCCTTGGCTCCGTAGATTAAGGCGTAGTTGCGGTTCGACGGGCCGGTGACAATCGTCAGCTCGACTGCCTGCGACTGGCCGCGCTCGTTCTTCGCCGTACCGGAGAAATGCGTAGCCTGAAGCCCGTTGAAAGTGCGGCGTTCGATCTTGCCCGAATCCGGCTTGACGGCATTGCGGATGATTTCCTCGTGGCTATTGCCGGTCTGCGGTGGCACCGCCCTGACGATGACCGCGGCGTTACCTTCGCCGTTCACGAGCGCAAGCGTATGAGGCGAGTTCTGGATCTTCCACCCGGGCGGGGCGGTCAGTGCGATACCTAACGGCTCGTGATAGAAATTCTGGCCGCGCGTCACGCCCTGGTCGGGACTGTCGCCGAATGTCACGCCGTTCATCGCCTGCAGGTAGCGGTCGTGGCCTTCATCACCATAGTTGGCCTGGACCTTGTACTGGCTCGCAATCTCTGTGATGTCGCGCAGACGCTTCTCGCTGGTCGGGTGCGATGCCAGCCAATTCGATCCGCCCTCCTGCGGCGCGCGGCCTGCGGCGCGGGCCTGGTCGGCGGCGAAGCGCTCCTGGTTTTCCAGCAGCTTGATCACATCGACCATGTTGTGCGGGTCGTAATTGATGCCTGCGAGGTACTCTGCGCCGAGCTTGTCGGCCTGCGATTCCTGCTCGCGGCTGTATTTCGCGATATAGCCGGCGGCCACCCCCTGCGAGGCCTGCGACGCCGCGTTGGCGGCGCCTTGGAGTCCTTGGTTTTCGAGCACGACGCCAAGGATGGTCGCCGCCAGCACGCCGAGGCCCGCCGTTTGTTGGCGGGTGGCGCGTTGCGAGCTGTGCCGCGCGGTGACGTGCCCGATCTCGTGGCCGATGACACCAGCCAGGTCGGCGTCGCTGTGCATATAGGCCATGATGCCCCGTGTCACATACACGTAACCGCCGGGCAGCGCAAAGGCATTGACGTCCGGGCTGTCGAGCACGGTAAAGTGCCAGTCAAGCTCGGGGCGATGCGAGGCCTTGGCCAGCCGCTGACCGACTTCGTTGACGTGGGCCTGCAGCTTGGGATCCTTGTATTCGCCAAATTCAGCGACGATCTGGGGGTGCGCTTTCGCGCCTTCGGCCACCTCGCTGCGCTCGTCCATAACCGTGCGCTCGGCCTTGCCGGTAACGGGGTTTGTGACGGTGGCACAACCCGGAAGGAGCACCGTGGTGGAGAGACAAATAGCAATCAGAAATCGGCGCATGGGAAGTCTCCGTGAATGATTTTTGGATTTGACACCTTTTCGCGGTCAGGCGTTGCGGAAAGCATTCGCCGGTTGGACGTGTTCAGGAAAGCGGCGGCCTAGTCAGGCACCTCGCTGCCGTAGGGCCGCGTGATGATCTCCAGGAAATGCCCGCCGGGGTCCTCGAAGTACACGCCGCGCCCGCCGAAGTGGGTATTGATCTCGCCCTTCTGTTTTCTGGCCGGATCCGCCCAGTACGTGAGCCCGCGCTTCTTGACGCGGCCGAAAATCTTGTCGAACTCGGCCTCGCTCACGAGGAAGGCGTAGTGCTGCGGCTCGAAGGGGTCTTGCGTTTCGAAGAAGGCCAGGGTCACCTCGTTGCCAGTCTCGACATCGAGGAAGGGGCCGAAGGGCACGGGCTTGCCCAGGCCGAAGAGGCTTGAGTAGAACTCGGCCGATGCGCGCTTGTCGCGCGCGTGCACGATGGTGTGGTTCAGCTTGATGGCCATGGTACCTCCAGCATAACGCAGTGGCTCGAGAGCATGGAAAAGACACTTGAATCCCATTCGCGCCCGGCATGAAAAAGCGGACCGCAAGGGTCAAGGGTTCAGGTCTTGTTTCTTGCATGCACAAAGTGAAGTCCCAAGTGCAACTGAGAGAGGTGGGCGAACTGA
>JAXIOX010000107.1:0-3869 GCA_045403275.1 Burkholderiales bacterium
GAACTGCCGCCGACGCGGGTCGAGGCGATGTACGCGCCGGAGATGTTCGGCGAATTGCCGAATGATACCGTTACGGTAAATCCATGAAGGCCGTGACGGACGTGACGACGTGACGATCGTGATTGTAGTGGCTAATCCAACAGGCATTGGAAGACTATTTAAAGAGGCAAGCGCGTGGGCGCGTTAAGATCGACAGTCACGGCAGTCACGTTCGTCACGATCGTCACGATCGTCACGGTCTCCGGTTTGCCCACGCCCGCGCTCGCCGAAATGCCCAACTTCGACACAATCAGAACGAGCTGGACCAGCACTGAAGGCATGCTGCTCGACCGCCACGGCGCGCTCATCCATGAGTTGCGGGTGGTCGAGCGCGGCCGGCGCCTGGAGTGGACCACGCTCGCGGAAATTTCGCCCGCGGCGCTGGCCACCATCATCCGTGCCGAGGACAAGCGCTTCTACCAGCACAGCGGCGTGGACTGGCTGGCGCTGTCGGACGCCGCACTCGATACGCTGCTGTTCTCGCAGCCGCGCGGCGCCTCGACTATCTCCATGCAAGTGGCTGCGCACCTTGACGATGCGCTGCGCCCTAGCGGGGAGAAGCGCACCGTGTCGCAGAAGTGGGACCAGATCAAGGCGGCGAAGGAGCTGGAAAGGGTCTGGAGCAAAAGCCAGATCCTCGAGGCTTACCTGAATCTCTCGACATTCCGCGGCGAATTGCAGGGGATCGCGGCGGCATCGCGGGGATTGTTCGGCAAGAGCCCTGACGGGCTAGACGAGCGCGAGTCGCTGTTGCTCGCGGTGCTGTTGCGCGGCCCGAACAGCAAGCCGGAAACGGCGGCGAGACGTGCCTGTGCACTAGCGGGAAGCATGAAGCTTGACATCGCCTGCCCGCAGCTCGAAACCCTGGCGCAGGCAGGATTACCGGGCACGCCGAACATAGCCCCACGCGCGTCCCTTGCGCCGCACATCGCACGCGAACTGCTTTCCGCGGAACGGGCGCGGGTACAGACCACGCTGGATGCGGGGTTGCAGGCTTTTGCGGCCGAAGTGCTGCAGCAGCAGCTCATTGCGCTGGCCGAGCAGCACGTCGCGGACGGCGCAGTGCTGGTGCTGGACAACAGGACGGGAGAGGTGCTGGCCTACGTCGGCAATGCCGGCAACGGCGCCAGCGCGTTCTACGTGGACGGTGTACGCGCCGCGCGCCAGGCCGGTTCGACGCTCAAACCTTTTCTCTATCAGATGGCGATCGAGGAAAGGCTGATCACCAATGCATCCCTCATCGACGACTCGCCGGTTAACCTGATCACGCCGACCGGGTTGTACGTTCCGCAGAATTACGACCGTGACTTCAAGGGGCTCACCAGCGTGCGCACGGCACTGGCATCCTCGCTCAACGTGCCGGCGGTACGCACGCTCATGCTGGTCGGCGCGGACGAATTCGCGGAGCGGTTGAAGATTCTTGGTTTCGACGATGTGACCGGGGACGGAGACTTCTATGGCTATTCGCTGGCGCTTGGTTCGGCGGAGGTCAGCCTATGGCAGCTTTCCAACGCTTACCGGGCGCTCGCCAACGGAGGATACTGGTCGCCGCTCAAGCTGCAGCGCGCGACCAGGACCGCCGCGACACCGCTGCTCGATCCTGCCGCGTCCTACCTCATCGCGGACGTGCTTGCCGATCCGCTCGCACGCAGCGTCAGTTTCGGCCTGGACAATCCGTTGTCCTCGCGTCACTGGGCGGCGGTGAAGACCGGTACCAGCAAGGACATGCGCGACAACTGGTGCATCGGCTTCACCGATCGTTACACGATAGGCGTGTGGGTGGGCAACTTCGACGGCAGCGCCATGCGCGATGTTTCCGGCGTGACCGGCGCGGCGCCGGTATGGCTGGAGATGGTGAACTACTTGCATCGCCGGCAAGCCTCGGTTGCGCCGGATGCGCCGGAGGGTGTGGTGCGGATGGAGATCCAATACGATCTGGACGTCGAGCCCGCGCGTACGGAAGCGTTTCTGGCCGGCACCGAAACCGCGCGTATCTCCGCCAAGGACGCTGCCGCAATCCATCCAGGCATCGCCTATCCAGGCAACGGCACCATCATCGCGCTCGACCCGGACATTCCGGAGTCGGTGCAGCGGGTGCGCTTCGTGATCTCGCCGCAAGTGCCGGGTTATCGCTGGCGCCTGGATGGCGATGAGATCGGCTTGTCCGATGAGCCGATGTTCTGGGTGCCGCGCCCCGGAAGCCACGAACTGTCGCTGCTAGACCAAAGCGGCACTGCGGTGGATCAGGTACGCTTTGAAGTGCGTGGCACCATCCGCCAGTCGCAGGCGCAGTAAGCTGGAGAACCTCAAGGCAACTGAAAAATGCGCTCACCACGGAGGACGCGGAGGACACGGAGGAAAACCGAAAACAAGAGTAAAGACATGTGGGAGTAAAAGCAGGCTTGGTGCCGGAGTGACCACCAATGCCAGGTTTTCACTCTCAAATGTTTTTTGCTCTTTGCCTTCCCTCTGCGCCCTCCGCGTCCTCCGCGTTAAGAGCTGAGTTTTGTCTTGCTTTGATTCAATTCGCCTTGGAAACGATAACCGCGATGTGCGGGTGCCCGGGCAGGTAGCGTATCGCCACTTTGTCTCCGACGGCGAAATTGCTGCCTCGCGGGAGCTGTTGCGAAACGGCGATCGGATTCTCCCAGCCCGTGGCGAGAAACCGGTATTGAACCGTTGCGCCCCGCGAATGGGGCTCGAATCCGGTTATTTCCGCTTCTGCCGGCAGTCCTTTGCGCAACAGCGTTTCGGTTTCCTCGCGCCTGGCCCTCAGGTATTGACCGATTACCCACAACGGGAAGACGATCAGCGGCAGCGCCACGACGGCAAAGATCAGCCAGCCATGCCAACTCATCGCTTTTTCTTCTTTGTTTTGGGCAACGCGCGGCTCGGGTCGCCGCCGATCTCAGCGAGCACGAAGGTGCCGCCCTGGAAGGTCTCGGCGCGCGCGTCGGCACCGGGTTTCTCTTTCGCCAGCACCGCGGCTGCGTAAGCTTCGGCATCGTCCTGCGGCCGGTAACCAAGCCGCTCGGCGTTGGCATTGTCGTACCAACTGCGCTGGTTTCCAGAAACTCCGTACACAATCTCGAAACGTATGTCCGGATGCTCGATGCCGATTCTCACCAGTTGCGCGAAGTCGCGCGGGCTGATCCAGATCGAAAGCCGGCGCCTGTCGGCCGGCGCGGGGTTCACGTTGCCGATTCGCATGCAGAACACCTGCATGCCGTACTTGTCGGCGTAGAGACTGCCGAGTTGTTCCCCGAATACCTTGGACAGGCCGTAACGGCTGTCCGGCTTCGGGTATACGCGATGATCGATCTTCTGGTCGCGGCGGTAGAAGCCGGTGGCGTGATTGCTGGAAGCAAACAGGATGCGCTTGACGCCGTTCGCCCGCGCCGCCTCGAAGGTGTTGTAGCAGCCGACGATGTTGGCGCGCAGGATCATATCCCAGGGTCCTTCGACCGCAAAACCTCCCAGGTGCACGATCGCATCGGCACCTCTGCTTACCCGCAGCATGTCGGACGGCCGCGCCACGTCGCCGCGCACGAAGGTCTCAGTCCGGGCGAGCTTCTTTATCGGCCGGATGTCCGACAGACGAAGCGCGTACCGGCCCGCAAGCTCGTTGCGCAGATGCGTGCCGACGTCGCCCGCCGCGCCGGTGATGAGGATGGTTTTCACGTGCTTGCCGCCCAGCGGAATTTTCGCAACAATTCTACGAAGCGCGTCGCGGCAGCCGATCGGAATTGTCTTAGCCAGCCGCCGCGATTGCCGACCTGCCGCCGCCGAAACTCATCTGCGCCGCCATTTTCCCGCCGCGTGTGGCTTTC
>JAXIOX010000085.1:0-4001 GCA_045403275.1 Burkholderiales bacterium
GCCCAAGCCGCGCGCGCGGCGGCGGAAGCGCCCAAGCCGGCTCCGCAGGCCCCGGCCCTGGCGGCGGCAGCGCCCAAGCCGGCTCCGTCGCAGGCCCCGGCCTCGGCTGCGCCTGCCGCCACGGCAATACCAGTGGGACACGGCACCATCCAAATTCTCTCCGGGCCCAATTCCGGCAGGGAACTGCCGCTGCTCAAGCCGCTGACCACGCTGGGCAAGCCCGGGGTGCAGGTGGCGGTCATCGCCAAGCGGCCGCATGGCTACTACATTACCCACGTGGAAGGCACCAACTTCCCGGTGCTCAACGGCAAGGCGCTCGATGCCCAGGCCCACCAGCTCAACGATCATGACATCATCGAGCTGGCCGGGGTAAAGATGGAGTTCTTCCTGAAACCCTGAGCCGAACCGCGGCCCGCCCGGAATCCAACTGCCCGCGCCAGAGGAGACAACGATAACCAGGCGGCTCCACCGAAGCGGCGTTGAGCCGGCGCGCTTCGAATCAAGGAAGACGGCTTGAAGAAGCATCTGGTTCGCATTGCGCTCGGACTGGTGGTGATTCTGATTTTTGTCCGCCACGCCGCCGGTTACTACCAAATCCCCTTCGTCAATCGCTTCGAGAACATCATTTACGACGCGCGCCTGCGCCTGACGATGCCCAATAGCATCGATCCCCGCGTGGTCATCGTCGACATCGACGAGAAAAGCCTCGCTGCCGAGGGCCGCTGGCCGTGGCGCCGCGACAAGCTCGCGCTGATGCTCGACCAGCTGTTCGATCACTACAAGGTGGGCATCGTCGGCTTCGACGTGGTGTTCGCGGAACGCGACGAAAGTTCCGGACTGGGGGTGCTCAGGCAGCTGGGCGAGAACCAGCTCCGGGGCAACGCGCAGTATCAGTCGGTGCTCAAGGAGATCGGTCCGCAACTCGAGTACGACCGCGCGTTCGCCGAGAAGCTGAGGAATCGCGCAGTTGTGCTGAGCTATTACTTTTCCGCTGACGCGTCCGAAGACGGAAAAGGGCGCGCCACCGGCGCGTTGCCCAAGCCGGTCCTGCCGGCCGGCACCTTCAAGGGCAAGAGTATCGGCTTTACCCGCTGGATCGGTTACGGCGCCAACCTCGCGGAATTCCAGGAGGCTGCGGCAAGCGGCGGTCACTTCAACGCCTTGCCCGACGAAGACGGTGTGAACAGGCGGGTGCCGATGCTGGCGGAGTACGGGGGCGCGTACTACGAATCGCTGTCGATGGCGATGGTGCGCCTCGGGCTGAATTCGCCGCCGGTGGTTCCCGGTTTCCCGGAGGAAAAGTTCTTCACCAGGAACGATCCCGGAATGGAGTGGATCGACATCGGCTCGGTACGCATTCCGGTGGATGACGAGGTGGCGGCCCTGGTTCCCTACCGCGGCCGCCAGGGAAGTTTTAAGTATGTTTCAGCGACCGATGTGTTGCGTGGCACGGCACCGATCGACGATCTGAAGAACAAGATCGTGCTGGTGGGTACGACCACGCGGGGGCTGTTTGACCTCAGGTCGACTCCGGTGGCAGGTGTGTATCCCGGAGTGGAAATTCACGCCAATCTGATCACCGGCATGCTCGACGGCAAGATCAAGCAGAAGCCGCCGTACGTGCTTGGCGCCGAGGTGGAGCTGCTGTTGTTTTCGGGTCTGGCGATGGCGCTGGTGCTGCCTCTGGTGAATCCGTTGCGCGCCACCATGCTCACGGTGGTGGTGCTGGCGGCCGTGTTCGCCAGCAACGTAGTGGTGTGGACCGAGGGCAACCTGGTGCTGCCCCTGGCCTCGGGCCTGTTGATGATCGCAACGCTGTTTGCGCTCAACATGTCCTACGGCTTCTTCGTCGAGTCGCGCGCCAAGCGCCAGCTCAGCGGGCTGTTCGGCCAGTACGTGCCGCCCGAGCTGGTGGACAAAATGAGCAGGGATCCCGAGTCCTTCTCGATGGAAGGCGAACGTCGCGAGTTGTCGGTTTTGTTCGCCGACGTGCGCGGATTCACCACCATTTCCGAACGCCTCGACCCGAAGCAGCTCTCCAAGCTGATGAACGAATTCCTCACGCCGCTCACCCGGGTGATCTACAAGCATCTGGGCACCATCGACAAGTACATGGGGGATGGCATCATGGCATTCTGGGGGGCTCCGCTCGACGATCCACAGCATGCGCGCAGCGCCGTGCTCGCGGGTCTGGAGATGCACAAAGTCCTCGACGCGCTGCAGCCGCGCTTCCAGGAAATGGGCTGGCCCCCAATCCACATTGGCGTGGGCGTGAACACTGGCAGCATGAGCGTTGGCAACATGGGCTCGGAAATCCGTCTGGCCTACACCGTGATGGGCGATGCGGTGAACTTGGCTGCGCGCCTGGAAGGCAAAACCAAGGAATACGGGGTCAACATGATCGTCGGCGAAGGCACCCGCGCGGAGGTTCCCGACGTGGTCTTTCGCGAGCTCGATCAGGTGAAGGTGAAAGGCAAGGACAAGCCGGTGACCATTTTCGAACCGATCGGCCTGGCGGTGGAAGTCGACAAGGCGGTGCAGGACGAATTGAAACTTTGGGGGCAGGCGCTCAAGCTTTACCGGGCGTGCGACTGGGATATGGCAGAATTGCAGTTGCTCAATCTGCAAAAGCGCAACGCAGCGAGCGGACTTTACAAGCTCTTCCTCGGGCGCATCGCCTTATTCCGCAGCAATCCTCCGGAGCAAGGCTGGGACGGCTCCTGGAAATTCGAGACCAAATAGCGATGCTGATTAGGGTACTCGGTTGCAGTGGCGGAATCGGTGGGAACCTGCGCACCACCACGATGCTGCTCGACTACGACGTGCTGATCGACGCCGGAACCGGGGTCGGGGATCTGAGCCTCACCGAACTGCTAAAGGTCGACCACGTGTTCATCACCCACTCGCATCTCGATCACATCACCTCGCTGCCGTTCCTGGTGGACACCCTGGGCCCGATGCGCGATATGCCGATCACCGTGCACTGCACCGAGCCGACGCGCAAAATCCTGAAGGACCACATTTTCAACTGGAAGGTATGGCCGGATTTCGCCGAAATTCCGAGCAAGTCCGCGCCGTACATGAAATACACCACGTTTGCAGTGGGCGAATCCGTCGATCTCGGCGGACGCCGGATCACCGTGTTGCCGGCCAATCACGTGGTCCCCGCGGTCGGTTTCCACCTCGATAGCGGCGAGGCGAGCCTGGTTTTCACCGGCGACACCACCGTCAATGACGCACTTTGGGTAGAAGTCAACAAAATCGAGAACCTGCGCTATCTGATCATCGAAACGGCCTTCCCGAACGAGGAGAAGGAGCTGGCGATCACGTCGAAACATCTGTGTCCGAGCATGCTGGCGGAGGAACTGGCCAAACTCAAGCGCCCGACGCGGGTCTATATCACGCACCTGAAGCCCGGCGCCGGCACGTTGACGATGCAGCAAGTCGGGGAATATGCGGAACGCTACAACCCCCGCATGTTGTCCAACGGCCAGGTTTTCAAATTTTAGTGTCCCGCTGCCGGGCAGGGCGCGGGTAAGCGGCCCGGAAGTTGCTGGGGTAGTATCCCGGAGTGGCAACCGGCAAACGGAAAAAGGAAGGACGCCATGAGCACAGTCTTTGAGACCAAGCCGCAAACCGGCCAAAACCTGGCCGAAATGAGCCATAAACTGGAGTTCCAGAAACGGCTCCAGGTGGTCACGAACAAGATTCATGCGACCAGCAACATCGACGAGATCATGCTTGAGCTGTCGCAGGACATTTGCGCGCTGTTCGAGGCCGACCGGCTCACCATCTACGTGGTTTCCGATGACAGGACGTCGATCGTCTCCAAGGTCAAGACCGGCTTGTCGTCCTTCAAGGATCTGAAGCTGCCGATCAACGAGCAGAGCATCGCCGGCTTCGTCGCGCTGTCGAAGAAGCTCATCAACCTCCGCGATGTCTACGACGACAACGAACTGCGCGGCCACAACGCTCAACTCAAGTTTCTCAAGGAAGTGGAC
>JAXIOX010000060.1:0-4444 GCA_045403275.1 Burkholderiales bacterium
GGCCAGGTCGAATACCCGCAGCCCAGAGAAGCGCGCCTTCATCAACTGCTGAATCACGCCGTCGGCAAGGGGAAAGGTTGGCGCCACAATGACCCCGGACCAGCCCTGGGGAAGGACTCTCTCGATATCGTCGGTCGTACCCAGAACCCTCGGCAGACTGCTGTTCAGCTCGTGGGGAATATCGGAAAGAAAGGACAGTTCGGCTTCTCCCCGCGCCCGCTGGAAATCCTGGTGCAGTCGCGCGGCCTTGTCCCCGGCACCCAGGACCAGCCATCTCATACTGCCGGTCTGCTCACGTTGATACTGCGCAGCAAGAATCCGCGATGTGGCGGCCCAGATCGCGAAGAAGAAATACGCGACCGCCAATACCCCGCGCCCGACGGTTGAGTTGCCGGCACCCCAGAGAGCCATCGCATAAACGACTGCTGCGGTGACGATGCCCCCCAGAAGCACCGCCACCAGGGTGCGCGGAGCCGCCCGCATGCCAGATACCTGGGTATCCATCGAGTAGCAGTCCAGAACGTAGAGCGCAAGGATCAGAACTGCGATTGGCAGCAGGATGTCGAAGGGGAGGCCGAGCAGCGACCCAAGCCGCAGCCAATTTGCCAGGTTGAAGGCGAGGATCAACCCGATGAGATCCGCCAGCAGAAGCAGGAGCGCGATTCGCCTCGGCAGCAGATGGGCGTCCGTCAGCGCCGGCTCTCGATTGTCAGGTGCAGGGGCGACAGCCATTCAGTTGCAATGATCCGTCAATTTGGGTTCCCTTGTGAAAATGGGCCGACCACACGCCCGGCACGTGCCGGGCGCCCGTTCCGGCGCCGAAGCGCCTGCAGCGCCGCCGCCACGCTGCGGAAATCATATAGAAATGAGCGTCCCGGGGCGAGCGTTCGCGACGAAGCTTGCGGTTCCGGTTACAGCCCACGCACGATCGGCCACAGGTCAGCAATATGGCTCAGCGATACTGGGGCAGTTTGCGTAGAATTTTTTTTGCAATGAAGAGGGGGCTGACGCCGAGCCCGTACTTTCTACAGGACCTGTAGGCCTCGATGTTACCCTTCAGAACATTCATCACGCTGCTGTTGGTCTCTCCGCCGACCCGCATCTTGACCAGCTCGCGCGGCAGATAGGTCGAACGCAGTTGCTGCACGTGCAGCGCCCGCAGCATGAAATCGAAATCGGCGGCAAACCGGTAGCTTGCTTCGAATGGTCCCACGCGCCCCAGCACACGTCGGCGGATGAAGAAAGCCGGGTGCGGCGGCATCCAGCCCTGCTCGAACAGTCCCGGCCGGAACGGTTCGGACTTCCACTGACGGACGACCCTGTTCAGGTCGCTCTTGTCCACGTAGATGATGTCGCCATAGCAAACGTCGACCGTATCGTCCCGAAAGACTTCCGCCACCATTCCAAGGATGGTTTCGTCAACGTAAACGTCGTCGCTGTTGAGCGTTCCGACGATGTCGCCGGTGGCTATCGCCAGACCCTTGTTCATCGCGGCGTAGATGCCCTCGTCGGGTTCGGAGACGAACTTCGTCAAGGTGCCGCGAAAGCGATACAGCACCTCCAGGGTGCCGTCGGTCGAGGCGCCGTCCACCACGATGTGCTCGATGCGCGGGTGGGTCTGCGCCGCCACGGATTCGATGGTGTCCGCTATGGTTTCCCGTGAGTTGTAGGAAACCGTGATGACGCTTATCGTCGGAATGCTGCTCATCGAAGTGTCCCTGCGGACTGTGGACGGACTAGATGCGGCGTTGGTTCCAATACCCGCCGATATAGTTCCAGGTGCCGACGCGCCACGACCGGCATTGCGAATTCCTCGAGAACTTTCTGGCGTGCCCGCGAAGAAAGCTCCTGCCCGCGCTGATCGTCTTCGAGTATCCAGCGCACCCCCTCTGCCAGATCTGCGGCGTCGAATGGGCGGGCGAGATAGCCGTTGCGACGGTGCTCGATCATGTCCGGCATCCCGCCAATGTCGAAAGCCACACAAGACGTGCCGCAGGCCAGCGCTTCCATCACGGTATTCGAAAGGTTCTCCTGGATGGACGGTGCCACGAATACGTCGGCCGCGGCATAAAGCGCGGCAAGGCTGTCATCGTTTTTAATGGTACCGGTGTAATGGCATTCAACGCCGAGATCGGGCGGGTCCTTCGGCCGGGCACCACCGAAAACCACCGCCTGCAGCCGCGCCCCTGTTTCACTGCCCGCCAGGGTTTGCAATGCCAACTGCAGATGACGGAAGCCCTTTCTTGGTTCGCCCCCTCCGTGCGCGGCTCCGAAAAGGATTAGCTTCCGGTCTTTTGGCAGCCTCAGCCGCTCCCGGGCGACGGCTTTCGGCAAAGGGCGAAAGCATTCCGTATCGATGGCATTGGGAAGCACCAATACCGGGAACCGCGACAGCAGCGGGCTGCTGCGAACAAGTTCGCCCAGCCAGCGGCTCGGCGTCACGATGGTAAGCGGCAGGTCGCGGTAGGCGGTCATCCTGCGCCGGAATCCCGCCGAAGAAAGATCGGTGCTGGACCTCGACCCCAGCACCGGGCACGCGCCACAGCCTGAAGCATAGCGACCGCAACCCTCGTCGTAATGACATCCGCCCGTGAACGCCCACATGTCATGCAAGGTCCAGACCAACGGAACGCCGTAGGTTCTCAGCGACATCACGTTTACGAATCCGCCGGCGATCCAGTGCAGATGAACCAGATCCGGCGCGAGATCTTCGACGCGCCCGGAAGAACGGTCCGGCAGCCATCCGGGATAGAACGTCCTCCTGGTCCGCCAAGCTGGTAAAGAAAGAACCTGGAGCAAATCCAGCGCCTGGCGAAGCCGGGCGGCGAGCCGGCCTATACCGGTCCGCGGCCCAAAGACGGACGCATCCTCTCCATACTTGACCTGGACCAGCATCGACGAATCGACACCGATCGATCTGAGGCCGGCGTGCAGGCGGCAAACAGCCCGTGCCGCCCCGCCTCTGAGATCGGTGGAATTCATCAGCAACAGCTTCATAGGTAATTCCGCGGCGATGGATTGCCGGAGAACCGCCCGCACTCAACGCCACTTGACGGCATGACGTGCGGTGTAATCGATCTTTTGCAGGAACAGCGGTACTTTGTGCTCCCGGAGGTACTCGTCCACTGCCTGGCGCGCGCCCAGCCAGTGGCCGTAGTCATCGAGGATCAGCACTCCGCCGACGCAAAGTCGCGGAAAAAGATGAATCATCTCGTGGCGGGTCGATTCGTACCAGTCGGTATCCAGGCGCAGCAGTGCGATGCGTTCCGGGGCGGCAGCGGGAATGGTGTCTTCTACGCGCCCTTTGATGAAATGAACCTTCGATCCGTCGTAGCCTACGCTTGCCATCGCCTGCTTCACGATCTCCAGCGGCGCACGGCACCAGACCGAATCGGCGTCCTCTCGGTCAGTACTTGCGGCCATCAGGTCGGCGGCGGATTTGCCGGTCAATGTTACGTCTTTCCCGGTCGGCGCCGTCATTCCCTCGAAGGTATCGAACAGGTGCAGATCGCGCGTCCTGTCACCCAATTCGAGCAAGGTGCGGGCCACTGCCATCATGCTTCCGCCTTTCCACACCCCGCACTCGACAATATCGCCGGGAATTCGATTGGTGACGACGTAGCGTACGGCGTCGCAGAGCGCTGCTATCCGCACGTCCGAAGTCATCGTATAGGGACGCACGGCGTCAATCGTTTGAGTGGTGCTTTCGTCCAACCCCATGACCACTGGCGAATAGGGAATCAAATCGACGCCGAACCTGCGTGCGAGTTTTCTGAGTGGCCGCAGCAAAGAGAATAATCCGGGCATAGGTTTATTTCGCCGTGACACCGTCAGGCGCTCGGGCGCTCGGCCTCCATGAAAAGCGAGTCGGGCTTGCGAACGCGCCCTTTTTCGTCCGCGTCGAGCGCGTACGACAACAATCCCGGAATGCCGCTTTCGAATGCGCTGCAACGACGGGAGTTCACGAAACCAGCGCGATGCAAGACGCGGCCGAGGGAAAACGAATCGTACATCCAGCGGTGAACTTCACCGGAACGCCGGAAGACGCCCTCCAGATATGCCGATCTCGCGGATCGCCCGCCGAGCATGCCGACCAACAGACCGGCGAACCGGACCCGAATGATGTCCATCAGCCAGCGCGGCCCCCGGGTCCGCACCCGATCCCACAATCGTACGGCCGCAGGCGATCTCGAGGCCTGCCAGGCATGCTCGGCCTCGGCACCGATACGGGAAAGCACAAACTGGCGGTTCGACAACTCGGGGTCCGCGAGAAACCGGGCTGCATCCCCGCCACTGCGGTCGCGAACCGCCTGGTCATACAACTCCAGCATGATCCAGTCGTAATCGGCTTCGCGCGCACCGTCTTGGTTTTGAAGACCGTTCAACAAGCGCAAATACTCTTGCGCGAGCGTCTGAAGATCCGGAACAACAACCCTGATGGTGC
>JAXIOX010000210.1:0-9344 GCA_045403275.1 Burkholderiales bacterium
GAGAAAATGCGGACGTGGCTGGTCTGGAGCGGGCTGGTTATGCTGGCCTTCGGCGCGGCAATCATCATTCGTGATGTCGTGATGCAGTCACTGAAAAAATGAAAGCATTCGACCCCGATCAGTTTCGTGATCTGAGTGCCGCGCTGCTCTCGGACGTCATGGACGCTCTCGGCCTGAGGAACCAGGCGATGCAACCGTTCCTCCGCCCGCTCGACGAGAACCTGGTGCTGGCCGGACGCGCCCGCACCGGGTTGTACATGCCCGTCTACGAGGTGCGCGAAGGCGAGAATCCCTACGAAGTGGAAATCGCGCTGGTGGACGATCTCAAACCGGGCGACGTACCGGTGCTCGCCTGCAATGGTCCGACTCAAAGAATTGCGCCCTGGGGTGAACTGCTTTCCACGGCGGCACAGGCACGGGGCGCGGCCGGCTGCATCACCGACGGCCTGGTGCGGGACGTCAGACAGATCCGCGAGATGCGTTTCCCGGTTTTCCACGGCGGGATCGGCCCGCTCGATACCAAGGGCCGGGCCAGGATGGTACAGCGCGATGTGCCGGTCGAGTGCGCCGGCGTGAAAGTGCAAAGCGGGGACATCCTGTTCGGCGACGTGGATGGCGTCGTGGTCATTCCCCAGGAACGCGCCGCCGAAGTTCTCGCGAAGGCGAAGCAGAAAGCGGCGGGAGAGGGCCGTACGCGCGATGAGCTGCAGCAGGGCCATCTGCTGCACGAGGTGTTCGAGAAGTACAGGATTCTCTGATGGGATCCAACGCCAACGAAAAGGGGAATGAATTATGTACTGGCTGATCGCTGGCCTGGCCGTTTTCTTCGGGGTACATATGTTCTCGACTTTCCGCACGGCGCGCGAGAAACTGATCCAGCGCCTGGGCGAGAAACGATACAAGGCGGGTTACGCGCTACTGGCTATTGCCGGAGTCATACTCATCGTGATCGGCGTCGGCAAGTCCGAACCGGTGCCTTTGTGGGAACCCGCCGAATGGGGTCGTTACGCCGCGGTATGGTTTATGCCGTTCGCCTTCATTTCGCTGGCGGCGGCGTTCATCCCGGGCAACTTCAAACGCTTTACGCCGCACCCCATGCTGTGGGGCGTCACACTCTGGGCGCTGCTGCACCTGCTCGCCAACGGCAATCTTGCCGACCTGGTCTTGTTCGGTTCCTTCGGGCTGTTCGCGGTCCATGCGATGTCCGCGCAGAATGCGCGCGGCGCGCGGCCGTCTCAGTTCAGGCGTCCTCTGTTCTACGATGCCGCGGTGGTCGCGGCCGGCTTGATCCTTTACTGGCTGTTCCTGCATTTCCACGCCAAACTGTTCGGCGTTCCGGTTGTTTACTGACAGGAAAACCGATAACGACAACAGGGAGGATGAACGTGGTGGCAAAGCCGATCCCGCCGGTGTTGCTGGCCTACGTCGAGGGATTGAAAGCGCACGACATTCGGAAGGTCGCCGCAACTGCGTCCGACGACCTGACGTTCATCTCGGCGACGCGCATGCTCGACAAAGCCCAGTTCCTGAAGATGCTCACCGCGCTCTACACCGGGTTCCCGGACTGGGACTACGCCTACGACGGCATCGAGGACCGTGGCCAAGGTAACTACGCAATCAAATGGCGCCAGGGCGGCACCCACACCGCAACATGGGCCATGCCGGGAATGGATCCGGTTCCGCCCACGGGCAGGAAAGTCAGCATTCCCGAGCACTACTTCTATTACCGCGTCGCCGGCGACAAGCTCACGCTCATCTTCCCCGAACCGATTCCCGGCGGGGCACCCGGGGGAATTCTGGAACAGATCGGCGTAAAACTCCCGCCTCTATAAATACCGTCACGATCGTTACGACGTGACGAAAGCCAGCCTGGGACGTCAGCCGTTCAGAACGTCACCACGATCTTGGCGAAAATTCTGCCCCTTCTCCATGCGGACGAATGCGTCGCGCGCGCGGGCCTACCGGCGCGGACGCGGCACTTCCGCCAGCACCAGCGAGGTCTCGATCTGACGGTCCGGAATCGTCCAGTACTTCTTGAGCAGGCGATTCTTTTCTTCTTCCGGTACCACGCGGAAACCATGCTTTCTGTAGAAACGGATCGCCCAGGTTGCCGCTTTCCAGGTACCGATCAGGATCGGCTTGTCGGCAAGACCGCGTAGATGGGAGAGCAGCGCGGCGCCTATCCCGCGACGGCGGTGTGCCGTACGCACGTAGGCATGGCGGATCAGCGTGACATCGGCGACGTCCTGAATGCCCATCACGCCGACCAATTCGCCATTCTCCTCGCAGCCCCAGAACACCACACCGCTTGCGAGTTCATGCCGCAGTTCCTGTTCCGGCATGTACGGATCGTTCCAGCAGTCGGCCGGAATCGCGCCGCGGTAGGCTTGCGCGGCGTCGTTGATGATCTCGGCGATGGCGCGGAATTCCGTGTCTTTGCAGCAGCGAATCATGAGAAACGAGGTGAACGGTGAAGGGTGAAGTCTAGGCGCCGTTTGTCCCGAGTCAAATATTTCACGCCTTCCTTCTCGTCCTTTCTTGCTTTTCCTCCGCGCCCTTTTGCGTCAACGCTCTTATCCCCAGCCATTGGTCGGCCTACGCTTTGCGCTTTTTACCCCTCGTGCCTCGTGCCTCGCGCGTCGTGCCTGCTGCGGCCGGCAGCGGCAACGCCGTCTGGTACTTCACCTGCTTCAACGCAAAGCTCGATTTGATGTTGCCCACCCCCGGCACCCGAGAGAGGAAGTTGACGATGAAGGCTTCGAGAACCTGGATGTCGGGCACCACCACACGCAACAAGTAATCCGCGTCGCCGGTCATCAGATAGCACTCCATGACCTCGGGCCGTCCGCGGATCGCCTTCTCGAAAGTCTCGAGCACCGGCTCGATCTGCCGCTCCAGCGTGACCTGGATGAACACGCTCACCTTGAGCCCGATCCGCAGCGCATCGAGCAGCGTCACGTAGCGGCTTATATAGCCCCCCTCCTCCAGCGCCCGCACCCGGTTCAGGCAGGGCGAAGGTGACAGCCCCACCGCCTTGGCGAGCTCGACATTGGCCAAGCGGGCGTCGCCTTGCAGCAGGCCAAGGATCCGCCAGTCTATCGCGTCGAGCTGTAAATCCGGCATTTCGTGCTGTTTCACTGGTAAGTTGCAGTCAATTATGCTCAATTTGGCGGATTGTACCAGGGTAAACGAAACCACGTGCTACGTGAATCAGGTTAGCATTCCGGCTTCGAAAACAGAATTCCTGGCCGCCATCGCCTGATGCGCCGGCCGCGAGGAGAAATCGCATGACCGACCTTGCCGATATCAGCGTTTCCGGCTTGTGGCGCGTTCTCACCCAGGACCTCGATCCGGTCGAGACCAAGGAATGGCTGGATGCTTTCGACGCAGTGGTCGAGAACGAAGGCCCGGAGCGGGCCACCTTCGTGCTCAGAAAACTGCTCGATCACGCGCGCATGAAGCGCGTGCCGATGCCGCCGGTGCTGAACACGCCGTATGCGAACACGGTTTCGCTCGCCGACCAGCCGCAGTTTCCCGGCAACGCGGAGATCGAAGCACGGCTATCCGCGCTGGTACGCTGGAATGCGCTGGCGATGGTGGTGCGCGCCAATCGTGCCCACCCTGAACTCGGCGGCCACATCGCCACCTACGCCTCGTCCGCGGATCTGT
Organism: Burkholderiales bacterium; assembly: GCA_045403275.1. Lineage (GTDB taxonomy): Bacteria > Pseudomonadota > Gammaproteobacteria > Burkholderiales > JACQAP01 > JACQAP01. The sequence goes on from JAXIOX010000210.1 coordinate 3,670, forward strand.
TCGAGGTGGGCTACAACCATTTCTTCCGCGCCGGCCAGAACGGCGATGCGATCTACTTCCAGCCACACTCCGCGCCCGGCGTTTACGCCCGCGCCTACCTCGAGGGCCGGCTGAGCGAGAAAAACCTCGACCATTACCGTCGCGAGACCGGCGGGAATGGCCTGTCCTCGTACTGCCACCCGTGGCTGATGCCGGAGTTCTGGCAGTTCCCCACCGGCTCAATGGGCCTGGGTTCGATCACGGCAGTCTATCAGGCGCGCTTCATGCGCTATCTCGAGGACCGCGGCATCCTCGAAACCAAGCAGCGCAAGGTGTGGTGTTTCGTCGGCGACGGCGAAATGGACGAACCCGAGTCCATCGCCGGCCTGGCTATGGCGGCGCGCGAGGGGCTGGACAACCTCATTTTCGTGGTGAACTGCAACCTGCAGCGACTCGACGGCCCGGTGCGCGGCAATGGCTCGATCGTTCAGGAACTCGAAGGCCTGTTCGCCGGTGCCGGCTGGAACGTGATCAAGGTGATGTGGGGTTCGGACTGGGACCCGCTGTTCGCGCGCGACCGCGATAACGTCATCCTCAAGCGGTTGCACGAGACCGTCGACGGCGAATTTCAGAAGTACGCCGCGACCGACGGCCGTTTCAATCGGGAAGCTTTTTTCAGCAAATATCCGGAACTGCAGAAACTCGTCGCGGACATGTCCGACGAGGACATCGACAGGTTGAAGCGCGGCGGCCACGACCCGATCAAGATTTACGCAGCGTATCACGCGGCGGTAAACCACAGGGGCCGCCCAACCGTGGTCCTGGCCCAGACCAAGAAGGGTTACGGCATGGGAACGGCAGCGCAGGGCAAGTTGGCCGCGCACCAGGCCAAGAAGCTCGAGGACGACACGCTGCTCGCCTTCAGGGACCGGTTCGCGCTGCCGCTTTCCGATTCCGACGTGCACGACCTGCGTTTCTACAAGCCGGCCGCAGACAGCCCGGAGATGAAGTATTTGCACGCGCGCCGCGCGGCGCTCGGTGGTTACGTTCCGGCCCGGGCGCCGAAGGGCCCGGTGCTGTCGGCGCCTGCACTGGACAGCTTCGGCCGGCTGCTGGAAGGCAGTGGGGATCGCGAGCAGTCCACCACCATGGTGTTCGTGAACACGCTGTCGCAACTGCTGCGCGACAAAACGCTGGGCCGGCACATCGTGCCGATCGTCGCCGACGAGGCGCGCACCTTCGGCATGCAGTCGCTGTTCCGCCAGGTGGCGATCTACTCGCCGCACGGCCAGCTCTACGAGCCGGAGGACAAGGACGAGCTGCTTTACTACAAGGAGGCCAAGGACGGTCAGATCCTCGAGGAAGGCATTACCGAGGCCGGCGCGATTTCCTCATGGATTGCCGCCGCAACCTCCTACAGCGTGCACGGCGTGCCGATGCTGCCGTTTTACATCTTCTATTCGTGCTTCGGCTTCCAGCGCATCGGCGACCTGTTGTGGTCCGCGGGCGATTCGCGCGCGCGCGGCTTCCTGCTCGGCGCCACCGCCGGCCGCACCACGCTTTCCGGCGAAGGCCTGCAGCACGAGGACGGATCCAGCCACCTGCTTCTCTCCACCGTGCCGAACTGCGTTGCCTACGACCCGGCATTCGGTTACGAACTCACGGTCATCGTTCGCGACGGCATGCGTCGCATGCTCGAAAACCAGGAAGATGTGTTCTATTACATCACGGTTATGAACGAGAACTACGCGCATCCGGCGATGCCTGCCGGAGCCGAAGACGGAATTTTGCGCGGCATGTACCGGATTCGTGAGGCGGGAGGCGGGAGGCGAGAGGCGAAATCCAAACAACAAACCGTTCAGTTACTGGGCGCGGGGACGATTTTGCGCGAGGTACTCGCAGCGGCGGAACTGCTGGAAAGCGACTGGAATGTCGGCGCCGATGTATGGAGCGTCACCAGTTTCACCGAACTGCGCCGTGACGGCATCGGCGTCGAGCGCCATAACCGTCTGCACCCGGTTGGAAAGCGGAAGCAATCCTGGGTCGAGCAGTGCCTCGAGAAGACCGCGGGCCCGGTGATCGCCGCCAGCGATTACATGCGCACCGTTGCGGACCTGATCCGCAACTGGGTGCCGCGCCGGTATGTCGTGCTCGGCACCGACGGCTTCGGCAGAAGCGACACGCGCGAGCGGCTTCGCGATTTCTTCGAAGTTGACCGCCGCAATGTCGCGGTCGCCGCGCTCAAGGCGCTTGCCGACGAAGGCGCGATCAATGCGACGATTGTCCGCAAGGCGATCGAAAAGTACGGCATCGCCGCCGACAGGCCGAACCCCTGGGACGCGTAAACCGAAAAACTGAATTCCGACGCTGCGCAAACTGCAGCCGGGCACGAAAGTGCCCGGTTTTACTGAATCGGGACGGGAGGACGAAAGGCTCTACGACGTCCGATTCCGCCTCCCGAAAGTCATGCGAGTTTGAGCACGAAATCGAAGCGCCCGTCCCTGGCTCCGCCGGCATTGCGAATTTTCATCAGCAGATCGGGACGGAAGAGAAAGTCGTCTTCGTTCTGCGCTTCGCCCGGAAAATACACTTGCGTGGTGAGCGCCGGACGGTTGGGTGCCTGGACCTTGACGTGGACGTGGCGGGTGCGGCCCGGATACAACCCGGGAACGATGGTTTCCAGGCGGTAGCGCCCGTCGCCGTCGCTGAACTGGTGGCCGCGCAGGCGATAGCCCTGGTTATCGTATTCGCCATGGTCGTCGGCCTGCCAGAAGTCCAGTAGCGCACCCGCGACCGGCTTGCACGCGGTCGAAAGCACGAATCCGGTTAGCACCAGTCTGGTTCCATTGACCCCGGCTTCCAGCAGCGAAGTGCGCTGCGGCGTGCGCGGTTTGAAGAACGGCCCTTCCATTTGTCGCGGCGTCGGATCGTCGTCGTCGCCGCACTCGGGAGTCGGCGTGGCCTGCGCCCACGCGGGCAAAGCGACGGCGCTCGATGCCAGCGCCAGCGGCAGCGCGGCCCACGTCCGCAGGAACTGGCGGCGCACTGCGATAAAATCATTCTCTCGCTTCATGTTCCCTCTCCCCGGCATCCGGAATATTCATTTCTCCTGATCGCAATGTGGTGGTTTGGTTCGCTGTCGCACGGAATTTCCGTACATTATCCATCCGCACCCCGCGGGTGGCGAGCCGTTGCCGTCTCAAGCCACCGCCACCAGGCGGTTAAGCGCTTCGGCATCGCGCAGCAGGCTGCGGCTATCGGAGCGGTGCGCGATGCGCCCGCGTTCCAGCACGATCACCTGGCTGGTGAGCGATAAGGCGAGCTTGGCATGCTGTTCCACCAGAATCACTGTCATGCCGCCATCCGCTACCAGTTGCCGGATGACCGCCATCATTTCCTGGACGATGATCGGCGCCAGGCCCTCCATGGGCTCGTCGAGCAGCAGCAGGCGCGGATTGACCATGAGCGCGCGGGCGATGGCAAGCATCTGCTGCTCGCCGCCCGAGAGTTGATTGCCCAGGTTGCGCCGGCGTTCCTCCAGCTTGGGAAAGATCCGGTACACCCGAGTGACATTCCAGTGTCCCGGCCTCGCCACCGCGGTGAGATGCTCTTCGACCGTGAGCGAGGCGAACATGCTGCGCTCCTGCGGCACCCAGCCCAGCCCCGAATGCACGCGCTGGTGGGTGGGCAGCGCGCCGATGTCGGCTCCGCGCAAGTGGATCGCGCCGCGGTGCAGCCGCGTGAGCCCCATCAACGTGATGAGTAACGTGGTCTTGCCCATGCCGTTGCGGCCCAGCAATGCGAGGCTGTCCTCCTCCGCGATGGAAAGCGATATGTCCTCCAGCACCACGGCTTCGCCGTAACCGGCGCTGACATGGTCGAGGCGCAGCAATTCAGCCATGCTGCGCCTCCCCGAGATAGACTTCCTTCACTCGCACGTCGGCCGCGATCTCCGCGGGCGTGCCTTCGGTGAGTACCCGCCCGCCGACCAGCACGGTGATGCGCTCGGCGAAACGGAACACCAGGCCCATGTCGTGTTCAATGAAAAGGACGGTCACGTCGTCCCGCAGCCCGGCGATAACGCCAAACAGTTCCGCGCTTTCCGCCGACTGGATGCCGGCGCCAGGTTCATCGAGCAGCAGGATTTTCGGCCTGGTCGCCAGTGCCAGTGCAATCTCCAGCAGTCGCTGCTTGCCGTAGGGCAGATTGCGGGTAAGCGAATCGGCTTCCTGCAGCAGGTGCAGCGACTCGAGCAGATCTTCCGCTTCCTCCACGGCTTCGCGTTGATTCGCCACGGTGGTCATCCATCTACCGGCGATACCCTTGCGTTCGCAGACCGCGAGCACCACCGATTCCAGCACCGTGAGCCTGGGGAAAAGCGTGTTGATCTGGAAGGTTCGGGTCATGCCTCGCTTCACCCGCTGGTGCTGTGGCAGATGCGTCACGTTCTCTTCGCCCAGGTACACCGTTCCCGAGGTCGGCGCGAACACGCCGGTCAGCAGATTGATGAACGTCGTCTTGCCCGCGCCGTTGGGCCCGATGAGCGCATGGCGCGCCCCCACCGCCAGCGCAATGTTCAGGTCGCTGTTGGCCTTGAAGCTGCCCCACTGCTTCGAGAGGCCTTCAGTGCGCAACGCGATTTTCATGTTCCTTTTCTCCGCAGCCGCATGAGCAACACCTCCGCGGCACCCATGATGCCGCCGCGCGCAAACAGCACGACCACCACCAGCAGCAGCCCTATCCAGAACTGCCAGTAAACCGGGTTGAGGCCGGAGAGAAACTCCTGCGCGACCATGAACAGCGCCGCTCCGATCAGCGCACCGTACAGGCGGCCTGCGCCGCCCAGCACCAGCATGATCAGCAGTTCCGCGGAGCGCGGGAAGCCGAGCACTTCCAGGCCGACGAACTGCGTGGTCTGCGCCAGCAATCCGCCGGCGATGCCGGCCACGCCCGCCGCGATCGTGAAGATCAGGACCTGGCGGCTGCGCACCGGCGCGCCGATGGCGGGCATGCGCTTGCCGCCTTCGCGCAAACCGCGCAGGCTCAGACCGAAGGGCGAGTTCACCAGCCGGCGCATCAGCAGGAACAGCAGAAACAGCACCGCCAGGCTGTACACGTAAGCAACCTTGCCGCCGAGATCGAACTGGAACGCGCCAAGCAGTTTCCACATCGTGACTCCGGACAGCCCGTCCACGCCGCCGGTGATAAACGCCGCCTTGTTGGCCGCCTCGTACAGCAGCAGGCCGATGCCCAGGGTCACCATCAGGCGCGCGAGGTCTTCGCTCCGCACCACCAGGAAGCTGACCAGATATCCGGCGCCCGCCGCCAAGGCGCCGGCCAGCAGCAAGCCGCTCAGCGGTTCGCCCCAGCCGTGCACGGCAAGCAATCCCGCCGCATAGGCGCCGATGCCGAAGAAGGCGGCGTGTCCGAGCGACACGATCCCGGCGTAACCTAGGATGAGATCGAGCGAAAGCGCAAACAGCGCGACGATCAGGATCTGGCTGCCGAGCACAAGATAACCGGGCAGCAGGAAGAACGCAGACGCCGGCAGCAGCCAGACGACGATTTCGATGCGATTCCAGCGGCCGTCGGGAAGACGGCGCAACGCCGCCTGCGGCGGCGGCGCAGTGGCTGCGACGGTCATACCCGCCTTCCGTACAAACCGGCGGGGAACAGGATCAGGAGCAGCACCATCA
>JAXIOX010000072.1:0-2533 GCA_045403275.1 Burkholderiales bacterium
ATCCGACCGGACGCTGGTGCGTCAATCACCGCCAGCGGAGTGCGCTCGCCCATCGCGAAAGCCTCGCCGCGGTCTGTCCTGAATCCCATCAGTGTGACGGCCACATCGGCGACCGGAACCTGCCAGGGCCCGACAAACGGGTCGCGCGCGCAAAGGCCGCCGACGGTGCGGTCACCGATCGAAATCAGGAAGGTCTTGTCCGCTACCGCGGGGAAACGCAGCACCCGCTGCACCGCGTCCGCGAGCGTCACTGTGGAGAAATCGAGCGATGGCAGTTTCTGCGCCCGGTGTGTGACATCGCGGGTCATCTTCGGCGGCTTGCCGAGCACGACTTCTAGTTCCATGTCCACCGGATGGTTGCCGAACCGCGGATCCACCACTTTGAGCCAGCCGTCTTCGGTGGCCTTTCCGACCACTGAGAAGGGACAACGCTCGCGCGCGCACAAAGCATCGAAGGCATCGAAGCGCTGCTCCGCAATCGCCATCACGTAGCGCTCCTGCGCCTCGTTGCACCACAGCTGCATCGGCGTCATGCCCGGCTCCTCGGAAGGGATCTTCCTGAGATCGATGTCGCCGCCGCGGCCGGCGCCGTGCACCAGCTCGGGCAGCGCGTTCGACAATCCGCCGGCACCGACGTCGTGTATGGAAAGAATCGGATTGGCTTCGCCCATCGCCCAGCAGCGGTCGATTACCTCCTGCGCGCGGCGCTGGATCTCGGCGTTGCCACGTTGCACCGAATCGAAGTCGAGATCCTCGATGTTCGCACCGGCGTCCACGCTGGAAGCAGCACCCCCGCCCATGCCGATCAGCATCCCCGGACCGCCGATCTGCACCAGCAGCGCGCCGGGTTTCACCGCGGCCTTGTGCGATTGCGGCGCGGATATGGCGCCTACGCCGCCGGCCAGCATGATCGGCTTGTGATAACCGCGCACCTCGCCGTTGACCGTCTGCTCGAAGGTGCGGAAGTAGCCGCACAGATTTGGGCGGCCGAACTCGTTGTTGAACGACGCGCCGCCAATCGGCCCCTCGAGCATGATCTGCAACGCTGACGCGATACGGCCGGGCTTGCCGATGCCATCCCTTTCCCAGGGCTGTGCAAAACCGGGGATGCGCAGGTGCGAGACCGAGAATCCGGTGAGCCCCGCCTTCGGTTTGGCTCCGCGGCCTGTTGCGCCCTCGTCGCGAATTTCGCCCCCCGAGCCGGTTGCTGCACCCGGAAAAGGCGAAATGGCAGTCGGGTGATTATGCGTCTCCACTTTCATCAAAATATGGGTGGGCTCGGTGGCGTAACGGTAAACGCCCGAGGCATCCGGATAGAATCGCGCGATCTCGGCGCCTTCCATGATCGCCGCGTTGTCCGAATACGCGACCACCGTGCCGTGCGGATGCTGCGCGTGCGTGTGGCGCACCATGCCGAACAGCGACTTGTCCTGTTTTTTGCCGTCGACGATCCAGTCGGCGTTGAAGATCTTGTGCCGGCAGTGCTCCGAGTTCGCCTGCGCGAACATCATCAGTTCGACATCGGTGGCGTTGCGCCTCATGCGCCGGAAGTTATCCAGCAGATAGTCAATTTCGTCCTCGGATAGCGCCAGTCCCATTTCGCGGTTCGCGGTCTCGAGCGCGGCGCGTCCGCCCGAGAGCAGATCGACCGTGGTCAGCGGCTTCGGCAAGAAGTGATGAAAAAGCTTTCCCGCCTCTTGGAGCGAACCGAGTACGGTTTCGGTCATGCGGTCGTGAATCAGCGGCAACAGCGCCGAACGCTCCGCGGCAGTGAGACTGCTGCCTGCGCGCCTGGACACGTAATAAGAGACTCCACGTTCGATGCGCTCCACGGACGCGAGGCCGCAAGAGCGGGCGATGTCGGTCGCCTTGGATGACCACGGAGAAATCGTGCCGATGCGCGGGACCACCAGCAGCATGTTCCCGCGCTCCGCAATATCCGCGCACGCCGGGCCGTAGCTCAGGATGCGTTCGAGCACGTCGCGTTCGGGTGCGCCCAGTGGCGCCTTGAGCGATATGAAGTGCCAGTACTCCGCGGCAATGGCGGAGATGGCGGGAGCGGTCTTCTGGAGTGGTTGGGAGAGTTTCTTGAGGCGGAACTCCGACAGGGCGTTGCGGCCGCGCAGCGTCAGGAGGTCGGGCATTTCAGAAAAACATGCAGAGTCGCAAAAACGGATTATACCCCCACCACCTCACCCCCGCCCTCTCCCTGAGGGAGGTGGAGAGGGAGTTTCCCGTCGCTTGCAATTCTCAGATCATCAATCGAAGACTGACCTTTTGCCGCCGGAAAATTCCAAAGACTCGATTCATCACCCTCTCCGCCCGCTTGCGGGGGGAGAGGGAAGGGGTGAGGTGGGTGGGTTAAACTGCCTTCCATGTCTTCAGCCTTTACCCCGGTATTCCTCGTCCGCGAAATCCGCGAGATCGAACGTGCGGTGCTGGCACAGTCGGCATCGCAGCCATTGATGGAACGCGCGGGACTGGCGGTCGCCGAGCATGCCCGCGAGCTGCTGGGCGACAAGGAAAAGCGCAT
>JAXIOX010000184.1:0-2407 GCA_045403275.1 Burkholderiales bacterium
TTTAGAAACAACTGCTTAAACAACGCCAGCAAAATAACCGCGCATTATACCGGACTCTCCCGGCGCCCTCATTCAGCCGCCGTAGATTGCTGCAAACGCCGGAACTGTTCCTCATCCTCCGGCGTCCAGCGTTGGCGCTTGCTCTTCTCCAGCAGCAGGGTGATGCGTACGTGGCGGAACCGTTCCGTGAGCCGCGTCCAGGCGCCGGTAAATTCCGCCTCCAACGCCTCGTCTTCCATCCGTTCCCAGCGCAGGCTGCCGAGCTCGATGTCGCGCGCCAGGGCTTCCAACTCGCCGCCACGAAAATGTTCGGCTGCGCTGCGCAGGTCGGGGCGACTGCGGCAGAGTTCAAGCACCTGTTCGAGCAGCGCGAGCTCCGCCGGCGGCAGCTCGACCGACGCAAGATCGGCGTTGGCTTGAAGTTCAGTGGAATCTGCCAGCGCTGCAAGAGAGGGACGGAAAACCAGCATCTCGGAGAGCAGCCGGGTGAGCGAAGGCTTTACCGTGGTACGCCTCTCCGGAGCCCGGCCTCGCGCAACTACTTTGATCTCGAAACCCTGTTCGAGTTCGGACTGGGCGACACCTGCCAGTTCTGCAACTTGCTTGCGCAGCACCAGCGACAGCATCGGCGCGGCCACCTGCTTGACCAGCGGCTTGGCGTCCTGCAGGAACTTGGCCCTGCCCTCCGCGGTGCGCATGTCCACCCGGGAGGCCAGTTGCTGCAACAGAAATTCCGACAGCGGCTGCGCCTCCCGCAACAGCGATTCGAATGCCTCCTTGCCGTGGCTGCGCACGAAGCTGTCCGGATCGTCCTCGGCAGGCAGGAACAGGAAGCGCACCTGCTTGCCGTCCTGCAACTGCGCCAGGCTGTTCTCGAGTGCCCGCCAGGCGGCGCGGCGCCCGGCGTCGTCACCGTCGAAACAGTAGATCACATCGTCGCTCTGCCGCAGCAGCTTCTGCACCTGCCAGGGCGTGGTCGCAGTGCCGAGCGTGGCGACGGCGTAGCCGACTCCATATTGGGCGAGCGCAACGACGTCCATATAGCCCTCGACCACGATCACCTTATCCACCTCGCGGATTGCCGCCCGAGCCTGGAACAGGCCGTAAAGCTCGCGGCCTTTCTCGAACAGCGGCGTTTCCGGCGAGTTCAGATACTTAGGCTCGCCCTGATCAATGATGCGCCCGCCAAAGGCGATGATGACGCCGCGCTGATTGTGAATCGGAAACATGATGCGGTCGCGAAAGCGGTCGTAGCGCCGCCCCTGCTCGTTCACAATCACCAGCCCGGCTTCGCTCAGCGATTTCGACTGATAGTCGGCGAACACCGACTCCAGGTTCTGCCAGCCGTCGGGGGCGTAGCCGAGGCCGTAGCGGGCGGCGATTTCGCCGCTGAGTCCGCGGCCCTTCAGATAGAGCACCGCCCGCTCCGAGGTCTTGAGCTGAGCCTTGTAGTACTGCGCCGCCTTGAACATGACCTCGGTGAGATCTTCTGCGGCCTCGGTCTTTTCCTTCTGGCGCGGGTCGGGGGCCTGCTCGGGCACGGTCATGCCGGTACGACCGGCGAGTTCCTTGACCGCGTCGACAAAGCCCATGCCCTGGTACTCCATCAGAAAGCTGATCGCGGTGCCATGCGCGCCGCAGCCGAAGCAGTGATAAAACTGCTTGGTGGGGCTCACCGTGAACGACGGCGATTTCTCGCTGTGAAAGGGGCAGCGGGCGGCGTAGTTCGATCCGGCCCGCTTGAGCGGCACGTAGGACTCGATCAAGTCCACGATATCCACCCGGTTGAGGAGGTCCTGGATGAAGGACTGTGGAATCATTTCGTCGGGATCGTCTCGCGCTCGGTTCCGCTGACAACCGGGGCCGGTCGCCGTCAGCGGAACTCCTCGGGCTTTCGAGGAATTATAGGTTACTTTCCACGGATTTCCGGGAAAGCCACAATCGCCAAAACCGGGCGATTTCGCATTATCTTTGAATCACTTGCCCGACTCCACGGCCATGACTCGGGCCGCCACCTCAGCCATTTCGGCGCATCCGGGATGCGCAAGTCGCGAAGCCACCCGGTGCGGGAAGGGGCGCCAGCGCGCCGCCGGCTTCCGTTATCCCGACAACTTCGCTTTGACCAGCGTCGAAACCTTGCCCATATCGGCGCGCCCGGCCAGTTGGGGTTTGAGCACGGCCATCACCTTGCCCATGTCCGCCATGCCCTTGGCGCTGCATGATTGGATGGCTGCGGCAACCGCCGCCTCGACCTCGGCATCGGGCAGAGCCTGCGGCATGTAGGCCTGCAGTACCGACAACTCGAATCGCTCGACGTCAACCAGGTCCTGGCGCCCGCCTTTCTGAAACTGCTCGATTGAATCGCGCCGCTGCTTGATCAACTTCTCGATCACCGACATCACGTCGG
>JAXIOX010000237.1:0-9583 GCA_045403275.1 Burkholderiales bacterium
AGAACGTTTCCGGGCGGGTCGTAGTTGCAGGCGACGATCAGCGTCCTGTCGCACACCGCCTCGCCGCAGCCCAGCATCCGGGTGTCCCGCCACACCATCTGCGTGTAGTGCCCTACGGGTTGCCAGTTGGATCGCGTCAGCACGCCGCCGTGATAATCCACCTTCTCGCTCTCCCAGGCTTTCGCCCCGTCCACCGCACTGTAGGTACCAGCGGTGCCCTGGAACAGGTTCTCGCCATACAGGCCGTCTGCACGATGCTTCATCCCGCAGATCGTGGTGGCGAGATGGTCGGCCCATGCCTGCGCGTAATTCGCCAGTGCCGGCGACCACTGCAACGGAACGACGCCGACATCGGCACGCACCTTGTTGTGATACGCGGTAACCGCCTTGATGTCCTGCGCCGACATCCTGGATGCGGCGGGCTTCATTGCCGGTGCCCCTGGCGGGGCGGGCGGCGCGGCAGGCGGTCTGGCCGGGGGAACGGCACAACTGGCCATCAGAAGAATCAACAGCGCGGGAACGATGACGGATACGTAAGAGCCCTTGCGTGCTCCGCGCGCTTGCAAGAAAGTGACTTCCGTCTCGCGCAGCTTCATACGATCAACCTATCCCGATACTGATTCTTCCGGATCATTCGATCGCAGCGACCACGCGCCCGGTGATCTGCCCCGCCTTGAGTTGGTCGAGCGTGCGGCTGACTTCGGACAGCGGCCGTTTTTCTATCGGGATCGGCTTGATCTTGCCCGCGCGCGCCAGCGCGATCACTTCCTTCAATTCGGCGACGTTGCCGACGCTGGATCCCTGGATCCTCCACGCGCGCTGCACCACCAGCACCAGCGACACCGGGATTTCCCCGCCGTAGAGGCCGACCAAGATCAGCTTTCCGCCCTTGCGCAGCGCTCCCAGCGCCAGGCTCGCGGTGTCCGCGGCACCTACCAGATCCACCGCGCCGTACAATGGCCCGCCGGCAATCTGCTGCAGCTTTTTTGCAGCCTCCGGGGTGCGGCTGTTCAGCACCGCCGCCGCACCCTCCTTCTTCGCCACCGCCAGCTTCGCGTCATCGATGTCAACCGAAATGATCTTCTCGTGCCCGATAGCCTTGAGCATTTCGATCGCCATCAGCCCCAGGCCGCCCGCCCCCAGCAGCATCACCCACTCGTCGCGGGGAATCGGCTTGAGCTGCGATACCGCGGAAAACGTCGTGAGCCCGGAACACGACAGAGTCGCCGCCCACGCCGAATCTATGCCGCCCGCGTCCACCAGGTATTTCGGATGCGGAACCAGCAGGTGATCGGCGTAGCCCCCGGGGCGCTGGATGCCGATCCAGCGCGGTGCCATGCAGTGATTGTCCATGCCTTCCAGGCAGCGTACGCACTGGCCGCAGCCGATCCACGGGCACACCAGCCGGTCGTTGCCGACCGGCGCATCCTTCGCGTCCGGCCCGGCGGCGATCACGGTGCCGTAGGGTTCGTGGCCCAACGTCAGCGGCGGATGCATCCCGCGATCGCTCATGTTGAAGCGCTTGCCGCCGCCGAGATCGAAATAGCCCTCGCGGATGTGCACGTCGCTGTGGCACACGCCGCAAAACTTCAGCTTCAGCAGAACTTCGGTGCCGGTCGGCTTGGGGGTGGGCTTTTCCGCTTTTTGCAGCGCTTTCCCCCACTCGACTACGTCGTAACTGAGCATGTCTCCTCCGTTATTAACCGTTCCACGATAATCCTTGTTCCCGGTGTCCCACAACTTAGCGGCATCCACTCCGGTGCAGGTACCGGCCGAACTCCTGGAACTGTCGCTGGTTTTTGCGGCGCCGCCATCCTGGACACACCTGAAGGAGCCTTGCATGACTACACGTTAGCGAGCAGCATATTACAGGCGCTTAGTGCGGGACCGGCGTTTTCGGCCTCAATATATTTACTCTGCTGTCACCGGCCACCTCAGGCCGAATGCGGCAAAAAGAAACAAAACCAAGAGGAGACTTTCATGAAACTGAAACGACTTGCGCTCACCTTGTTGGCAGTGGGCACTACGGCGCTGGCTGCAACTTCATCTTTCGCCGCGGACAGTGTCAAGATTGCGGTCATCGATCCGCTGTCGGGGCCGTTTGCCAACGTCGGCGAAGCCATGGTGCGCTACACACAGCTTGCCGCCGACACCATCAATGCGCGCGGCGGGGTGCTGGGGGGCGCCAGGTTAGAAATCATCGCGCTCGACAGCAAGAGCAGTCCGCAGGAAGCGCAACTCGCACTCAAGTCAGCCATCGACCAGGGCGTTCGCTTCATCAACCAGAGCAACGGTTCAAACATTGCGGGAGCGCTGGTCGACGCCGTCAATAAGCACAACGAGCGCAATCCCGGCCAGGTGGTCCTGTACCTCAACACCGGTGCCGTCGATCCGGCGCTCACCAACGACAGGTGCAGCTTTTGGCATTTTCGCTTCGACGCCGACGCCGACATGAAAATGGCGGCACTGACCGACGCGATCGCGCAAAACGCAAACGTCAAGAAAGTGTACCTGCTCAATCAGGATTATGCGTTTGGCCAGGCGGTCGCAAAGGCGGCGAAAGAAATGCTCCCCAGGAAGCGGTCGGACATCCAGATCGTCGGCGACGAGTTGCATCCCCTCGGGAAAATCAAGGATTTCTCGCCGTACATTGCGAAAATCAAGGCCACCGGCGCCGACACCGTCATCACCGGCAACTGGGGCAACGACATGGCGCTGCTGATAAAAGCAAGTCGCGAGGCCGGTTTCAAACCCGATTTCTACACCTACTATGCCGGCGGCCTGGGCTCCCCGCCTGCGCTCGGTGACGCGGGAATCGGCCATCTCAAACAGGTCACTCAGTGGCATGCCAACATCGGCAACGAGAAGGTTGCCAAGCACTACCAGGCCTACCGCGAAAAGTACAAGGATGTGAAAGACGACTACTACTGGACCACCCAGTACCTGGCGCTGGAGATGCTGGCCAAGGCGATGGAACAGGCCAAGTCTGCGGACCCGACGAAAGTCGCCAAGGCGCTGGAGGGCATGAAATTCGAGGGCGATACCGGGGAAGTGATGATGCGCGGCGACAATCACCAGTTGATCCAGCCGCTGTTCGTTTCGACCTACAGCAAAGTGGACGGCAAGGATGTGAAGTACGACGTCGAACGCACCGGCAACGGCTTCAAGACCGATCGCCGCATCGAGGGCAAAGACACCGTGATGCCCACCACCTGCAAGATGGATCGGCCGACCTAGTGAATGAGCGGAAAGTGGATGATCTACGGCGCGAACGGCTACACCGGCGGGCTCGCCGCGCGCCTTGCGAAGGATCGCCGGCTCAGCCCCATCGTTGCCGGCCGCCACGCGGCACAAATCCGGGCGCTTGCCGGCGAACTTGGCTGCGAATCGCGCATCTTCGATCTTGCCGATCCGTCGAAGGTCGCAGCGAATCTTGAAGGCGTCGCAGCGGTCCTGCACTGCGCGGGGCCGTTTTCCGCGACCAGCGGCCCGATGCTCGCCGGGTGTCTGCGCGCGCGGACTCATTATCTCGACATCACCGGAGAAATCGCGGTGTTCGAGGATATTCACTCGCGCAACCAGGAAATCAGGGATGCCGGCGTCGTCGCCATTCCCGGCGTCGGCTTCGACGTGGTTCCCACCGACTGCCTCGCGGCCATGCTCAAACGCGAACTGCCGTCGGCGACCCATCTCAAGCTCGCTTTCAAGTCGCGTTACGGCAAATTGAGCCCAGGCACCGCCAAGACCATGGTCGAAGGCCTGCCCGAGGGGGGCAGGATCCGCAAGGACGGCAGGATCGTGAAGGTCCCCGCCGTTTACAAGGTCGAAACAATCCCATTCACCGAGGATCTCTCGGCCACGGCGGTAACCATTCCGTGGGGCGACGTCTCCACCGCGTACTATTCGACCGGGATTCCCAACATTGAAGTCCTCGTCGGGGTGCCGGAAAAACAGATCGGAAAAATGAGAATTCCCGGCTTCATGCGCTGGCTCCTGGGGCTGGCGCCGGTACAGGCGCTCATGAAGGCGCAGATCGCCAGGCGCGTCAAAGGCCCGACCGACGATCAGCGCGCACGCGACGAGATGTATGTTTACGGCGAAGCCCGGGATGACGCCGGACACAAGGTCGCAATGCGCCTGCGCACGCGCGAAGGCTACACGCTGACCGCCGAATCGGGCGTCAAGGCGACACAGAAAGTCATGGAAGGCCACCTCGCGCCGGGTGCGTACACGCCGTCCATGGCGTTCGGCGCGGATTACATTCTCGAACTCGAGGGCACCAAGCTCAGCGGCGTCAAATTGTAGGCGTGCGGCGGCGATGCAGGCGCGATGGTCAACACCGGGAGAGATATGGCAATAGCAAGACTGATCCTCCCAGCGATGCTTGCGCTGGCTTCCGCCGGCGCGAATGCGCAAACCGATCCGGCGCATGCGCAGACGTATCCTGCAAAGACGATCCGTATCGTCGTGCCCAACCCGCCGGGGGGCACGTCGGACATCCTGGCGCGCACGGTCGGCCAGAAGCTGAACGAAGCCTGGGGCCAGTCCGTGATCGTCGAGAACCGGGCGGGCGCGAACGGTAATATCGGCGCGAACCTTGTCGCCAAGTCTCCAGCCGACGGTTACACGTTACTGCTCACCGATGTCGGCGCGCTGGCCATCAGCCCGAGCGTGTTTCCCGATCTGCCTTTCGATCCGGCGAAGGATTTCGCACCGGTGGTGCTGATCAGCTACTCGCCGCACGTTCTGGGCGTGCATCCGTCGGTGCCCGCGAAAACCGTGAAGGAGCTGATCGCGCTGGCGAAGTCCAGGCCCGGCCAGCTCAATTTCGCGACCGCGGGAGTGGGGAGCGCACCGCACCTCGCCGGAGTCGAATTCGCGTTGCGTACCGGCGTGCTATGGACCTACGTTCCCTACAAGGGCGGTTCGCAGGCGGTGGCGGACGTGATCGCCGGCCATGCCGACGTGCTGTTCAACGGCATGCTTCCCGTTTATCCGCACGTCAGGGGCGGCAGGATGCGCGCGCTCGCCGTGTCCTCTCCGAAACGTGTTGCTGCGGCACCGGAAATTCCCACGGTGGCGGAGTCCGGCCTGCCCGGCTTCGAGACCGGTTCATGGCAGGGAATGCTGGCGCCGTCCGGCACGCCGCGCGAAATCGTGCTCAAGCTCAACGCCGAGATCCGGCGCATCCTCGGCACGCCGGAGATGAAAGCGCAGCTTGCGGACCAGGGCACCGAGGTCCGCGCCGACACCCCCGATTCGCTTGGTCAATTCATCCGCGCCGAAATCCCGCGTTGGGCAAAGGTCGTGAAGCAATCCGGCGTGAAGGTGGATTGACGCCTGCGTTCTGGTAGAGATCTCAGCCGACAGGTTTCGGTCTGGATATCACCAGCGCGATGCCACCCAGGACGGCGGCGGATGCGCCCAGCAGGCGCAACGTGATCGGCTCACCGAGCAACATGACGCCACCGATAGCGGCAATGACCGGCACGCTCAACTGCACCGTCGCAGCGCCGGTGGCTGTAAGGCCGCGCAAGGCTGCGTACCAGATCGCGTAACCGACTCCCGAGGTCAGCGCCCCGGAGGCAATCGCGTACGCGACTCCCAGAACATCCGCGCGCGCCAGGGAAAGCAGCAGCAAGCTCAGTCCTGCAGCGAACGGCACGGCCCGCAGGAAATTGCCTGCCGTCGTCGCCAAAGGATCGCCTGCACCCTTGCCGCGTAGCGAGTACACCCCCCACGCCACGCCCGCGCCCACCATAAGTATCGCGCTGCCCGGAGGCGGCGCGGACAGTCCCGGCAACACCAGGGCGACCAGCCCACCGAGGGCCGCCGCAAGACCAATGCCCTGCCATCGGTTCAGGCGCTCGCCCTTCCACAGTCCGAACAGGATCATGGTGGCCTGCACCGCGCCGAACAGCAGCAATGCACCCATACCCGCGGACAGATCGACATAGGCAAACGAAAAGGCGGCCGCGTAAGCAAAGAGCGCAAGTGCAGAGGACCAGTTCCCTCCTGGCACGCGATTGCCGGTGCGCATACGCACGATAAACCAGAGCGCAAACGCCCCGGAGAGCATGCGGATCGACGTGAAAGTGGCCGGGTCGATCGCCGTGTGCTTCAGTGCCATGCGGCAAAGCAGCGAATTGCCGGCAAATGCGATCATCGCCAACGACGTCAGAATCAAGACTTGCGATCGCGAAATCACTCGGAAAACTTGCGGTGACTTGAATGTTGCAAGCCCGGACCTACGGCTTCCTTGCCGTCGTTCATGCGATGCGCGCCAGAGCGGCAAAAGAGAAAATAGGGTCCGACCGAACCCAATTCGAAGCTAGTCTTCGAGGCTTCTGTTCCAGTCCTGGAGGACGTGATCAACGGAAATTGCGCCCGGTCCGGTAATCGCCAGCCACAGAAAGATCGCCAGATAGGAGAATTCCTCGAACCCGAGTAGCGTTTCCAGCGAATCGACCCGCTCCCAAAGCGCCATGCGAATCGCCACGATCATGATGATTGCGAGCGGCGCTGCGGCAATCCGGGTGCAAAGTCCGAGCAGCAACAGCAGGCCGCCGCCAAACTCGACCGCCGAAACGAACGGCGCGAGCAAATCCGCGCGGGGGATACCCCAGCCGACGAAGTTCTCGATCACTTTGGGCAGATTGTTGAGCTTGCCCCACCCGCTCAGCAGAAATATGTACCCTACGGTCACGCGGGCGACAAGCGGGGCAAGCCATCTGAAGGGGCGCGCAATCCGCGCCGGCCAGTCGATCAGCAACGTAACCAGGAATTTCATCAGTTACTCCTTTGTCTGCACCGTTGGGGTCGGTTCCGATTCCACGTATTCACAAAATCGTGGAAAACGGGTTATAGAAATTAGGTTCAGACTCCATTTTTTCCCCTCCGCATCTT
The DNA here is from genome assembly GCA_045403275.1 of Burkholderiales bacterium. GTDB lineage: Bacteria > Pseudomonadota > Gammaproteobacteria > Burkholderiales > JACQAP01 > JACQAP01. Next base: position 6,907 of record JAXIOX010000237.1, read on the forward strand.
ACCTTTTTTCTGAACTGCGTCCCAAGAAAACCGAGCTGACCTCATTTGGACCGAACAATCGCGTGAATGCCGTTCTCGAGATCCAGTTCGGAATGCTCCGTGTGTTCTTGATGTCGCGATCCTTCATGGCGCGAACGCGCCATCAGTCTGTCTTAGAGGTTATCGAGAAAGCTTCAGCTCACCCTCTCGACGCCAAATGTGACGCGGTGTTTGCGCGCATTTGACGAAGCCTTCCCGGAATTCCACACGAACTGCACACGTTTATCGTTCGCGGCTGTTGGCCTGCACGCCCGTCATCGAGAAAGTCTTGACGAAACTTCTGGAGCCCGCCATAAATCCGCCTTGAACCCGATTACATTCAGTCATTAGATGAAAACGCAGATCCGCTACGAAATATTCCCGTCCCACCCCGAAGCCCACCTGTTCGAAGTCCGCTGCACGGTCGCCGACCCCGACCCGGCCGGACAGACGTTCTCGTTGCCGACCTGGATACCGGGCAGCTACCTGATTCGCGAGTTTGCGAAGGACGTGGTGCGCATCCGCGCATCCAGCGGCCGGCGGATCGTGCCCATCACCAAGCTCGACAAAAACACCTGGCAGGTCGCACCTACCGATGGACCGGTGACGGTGACGATGGAAGTCTATGCCTGGGACCTGTCGGTGCGCGGCGCGCATCTCGACACCACCCACGCCTTTTTCAACGGCCCGACGGTGTTCCTGAAGTTCGAAGGTCGTGAGGACGATCCCTGCGAAGTCGAGATCCTGTCACCGAAGGGCGCGCGCTATCGCAACTGGCGCATCGCCACTGCGATGAGCCGCAAAGGCGCCAAGCCGTACGGCTTCGGCACCTACCAAGCCGTCGACTACGACGAACTGATCGACCACCCGGTGGAGATCGGCGCGTTCACGCTCGCTACCTTCAAGGCCTGCGGCGTGCCGCACGAAATCGCGATCACCGGCCGGCATCGTGCCGACATGGACCGCCTGTGCCACGACCTGAAAGTACTTTGCGAAACGCAGATCCGTTTCTTCGGCGAACCGGCGCCGATGGAGCACTACGTTTTCCTCGTCACCGCGGTCGGCGACGGCTACGGCGGACTGGAGCATCGCGCCTCCACCGCCCTGCTGTGCTCGCGCGACGACCTGCCGCGGAAAGGCGTCGAGGAGGTCACGAACGGCTACCGTACCTTCCTCGGGCTGTGCTCGCACGAGTACTTCCACACCTGGAACGTGAAACGCATCAAGCCCGCTGCGTTTACGCCCTACGACCTCGGCAACGAGAACTACACAACGCTGTTGTGGGCGTTCGAAGGGATTACCTCTTATTACGACAATCTGTTCCTGGTCCGCTCGGGACTCATTTCCGCCAACGCCTACCTGGAATCCGTGGCGAAGAGCATCACCTCGGTGCTGCGCGGCAGCGGCCGCAAGAAGCAGACGGTGACGGAGTCGTCATTCGACGCGTGGATCAAGTACTACCGCCAGGACGAGAACGCGCCGAACGCCGTGGTGAGCTACTACGTCAAAGGCAGCCTGGTTGCACTGTGCCTCGACCTGTTGATCCGGCAGCAGACCGGCGGCAGGAAATCGCTCGACCACGTGATGCGCGCACTGTGGAAACGCCACGGCCTCAAAGGCATTGGCGTCGAGGAGAACGGCATCGAACGGCTGGCCGAAGAGGTGACCGGACTGAAACTCAGGCGCTTCTTCCACCGGGCGCTGCGCGAAACCAGTGAGCTGCCGCTGGGGAAACTGCTCGCGGGCGTCGGCATCGACATGGAGATCCGCCGCGCCGAATCATCCCAGGACAAAGGCGGCAAGCGCGCGTCGAAACCGGAAAAGGCGTTGGCGCAGCGGGTGGACCTCGGCATTCGCACCACGGACAAATGCGGCGAACTGAAGATCACCCACGTCTTCGACGGCGGCGCCGCGCAGAAAGCCGGGCTCGCCGCGGGCGATGCGATCGTCGCACTCGATCAACTGCGGGTCACGCCGAAAACTTTCGAGGGCCGGCTCGGCAGCTACCGGCCAGGCGAAACCGTACAGACACATGCCTTCCGCCGCGACGAACTGATGGTGCTGAACGTGACGCTTGCCGCGCCGCCGGCCGATACCTGCGTGCTCACCGTCAACGCCGACCGGCCCGCCGCGACCCTCCGCCGCCGCTGGCTCGGCACGGTCTAAGGCATAAGGCGTTAACCGCAAAGGACGCAAAGGTACGCCAAGGAGAGCAATAAACGGAACAAGATATGAATATGCACTCAAAGGATTCCGGTTGACGTATCGCGCGTTTCGATATCTGCGAAATTGGTCGGCGGGCCGCGCTGACCCTATTCTCCGGACACTGTTGGTTCCGCACTTCACCCCAGTACTTTGGTTTTACCTTGCGTACCTTCGCGTCCTTTGCGTTGAACGCGTTTTGATTTCGCAGCGTACTTCAGGCGTCGGGATCGCCGAGACCCATCGGCGCCGGCGTGAGGCGCACGATCCTGGAAAACAGTTCGCGGAATTCGTCGCCGGTATGCTTGCCGAGCATCGGGTCGGCGTTCGCCGCGAACGCCGATTCAACTTCTTTCCAGTCCTGATCGGTGAAAATCCGCTCGGCCACCGGCAGCACGTGCTTCTCTTCCTTTTCCATGTGCCGCCAGTAGAAGTCGGCGAACCGGTTCAGCGCGAC
>JAXIOX010000097.1:0-12222 GCA_045403275.1 Burkholderiales bacterium
CTTTCATGTGCTCGCCGCCAGATGGAAAATTCGCAGCCGTTCCGCGGTGCTCAAGTGTGCTGGAGTCGGCTCAACCGGCAGCCGCAGCCACCGACTGGCCGCCGCCGAAGCTCATCTGCGCCGCCATTTTCCCACCGCGCGTCACTTTCACCGCGCAGTACTTGAATTCCGGAATCTTTCCGAAGGGGTCGAGCGCCGGATTGGTCAGCAGATTCGCCGCCGCCTCGTAGAAGCAGAACGGGATGAATACCGCGCCTGCGGGCGTTCCGTCGTCTGCGCGGGCGTAAAGCGCGATGCTGCCGCGCCGCGACTCCACGGTCACGATGTCTCCGGGCCGGCTGCCCAGTTTCGCGAGATCCAGCGGATGAAAAGAGGCCACCGCATCCGGTTCGATTGCGTCGAGCACCGAAGCGCGGCGTGTCATCGCGCCGGTGTGCCAGTGTTCGAGTTGCCGCCCGGTGATGAGCACCAAGGGATATTCCTCGTCGGGACGTTCTGCGGCGGGAATGATGTCCGCAGGCACGAACTTGCCGCGACCGGTTGGGGTCGGAAAGTGATCTCTGAAGACCACCGCTTCGCCGGGGTCGCCTTCGCGTTCGCAGGGGTAGGTCACCGAACTCTCGCGCTCCAGCCGCTCCCAGGTGATGCCGGCAATCGAGTGCATTGCGCGGCGCATCTCGTCGAACACCTCCGCCACTCCGCTTTCCGGCCCCTGGTAGTGCCAGTCCAGTCCGATCCGCCTGGCCAGTTCCTGGATGATCCAAAGATCCTGGCGCGCCTCACCAGGCATTTCCAGCGCGCGCCGCCCGAGCTGCACCATGCGATCGGTATTGGTCACGGTGCCGGTCTTCTCCGGCCAGGCGGAAGCCGGCAGCACAACATCGGCGAGATACGCCGTCTCGGTCAGGAAAATGTCCTGCACCACCAGCCAGTCGAGGGTTGCCAGCGCTTCGCGCGCGTGATCGAGGTCCGGATCCGACATCGCCGGGTTTTCGCCCATGATGTACATGCCGCGGATCTCGCGCTTCCTGGCGGCGTTCATGATCTCGACCACTGTCAGTCCTGGCTTCGGATCGAGCGCCACGCCCCACAGCTTCTCGTACTGGCCGCGGAACTCGGCATTGTCCACGCGGTGGTAGTCGGGAAGCATCATCGGAATCAATCCGGCGTCGGAGGCGCCCTGCACGTTGTTCTGCCCCCGCAGCGGATGCAGGCCGGTGCCCGGCCGCCCGACCTGCCCGGTCATCAGCGCCAGCGCGATAAGGCAGCGCGCGTTGTCGGTGCCGTGCACGTGCTGCGAGATGCCCATTCCCCAGAAGATCATCGAGGCCTTCGAACTCGCGTACAGACGTGCCACCTCCCTGATGATCTGCGCCGGCACCCCGCACACGGGCGCCATCTGCTCCGGGCTGTAGCCCTCGACGTTCTTCCTCAGATCGTCGTAACCGACGGTGCGGCTGGCGACGAAAGCTTCGTTCACCAGCCCTTCGTGCACGATGACGTGCATCATGGCATTGAGCAACGCAACATCGGTATCCGGCTTGAACTGCAGGAAGTAAGTCGCATGTCGTGCGAGGTCCGAGCGGCGCGGGTCGGCGACAATTAGTTTGACCCCCTTCTTCGCCGCGTTCTTGAACCAGGTCGCGGCGACGGGATGGTTCATCGTGGGATTGGCACCGATGATGACGATCACTTCCGCGTTCACGCAATCGGAAACCTGATTGGATACCGCGCCCGAGCCGATTCCTTCCAGCAGCGCCGCGACCGACGAGGCGTGGCACAGGCGCGTGCAGTGATCGACGTTGTTGGAACCGAATCCGGTGCGCACCAGCTTCTGGAACAGGTAGGCCTCTTCGTTGCTGCCTTTTGCCGAGCCGAATCCGGCAAGGGATTTCTTGCCGTGCGTATCGCGAATCTCGCGCAGCCGGCCGGCGGCCAGATCGAGCGCCTCGTCCCAGCTCGCCTCGCGGAACACTTCGTGCCAGCGTTCCGGATCTACCACGAAGTCCTTGCTCTTCGGTACATCCGGCTTGCGCACCAGCGGCCTGATCAGCCGCTGCCGGTTATGCACGTAATCGAAACCGTACCGCCCTTTCACGCACAGGCGGCCATGGTTGGCCGGGCCGTCGCGGCCGGTGACCTGAAGGATGCGGTCGCCCTTGACGTGGTAAGTGAGTTGGCAGCCGACGCCGCAGTACGGGCACACCGAATCCACTTTCCTGTCCGGCGCCTCCATTCCCGCGCCGCGCGCCGGCATCAGCGCGCCGGTGGGACAGGCCTGAACGCACTCACCGCAGGCCACGCAGGTCGAAGCGCCCATGGCGTCCTCGAAATCGAACACGATCCGCGATTCATGCCCGCGGAATGCGTAACCGATCACATCGTTGACCTGCTCTTCGCGGCAGGCACGCACGCAGCGCGTGCACTGGATGCAGGCATCGAGGTTGACCGCGATCGCGGGATGCGACAGATCCGCCTTGGGCTGGCGGCGCCGCGCAAAGCGTGGCTTGCCTACTTTCAGATGGCGTGCCCAGAGATCGAGTTCGGAGTCCGGCGAATACTTCTCCTCGGGCATGTCGGCAAGCAGCAGTTCCAGAATCATCTTCTGCGCTGCGACCGCCCGCGCGTTCTTCGATTCGACTTCCACTCCGGCCTTGGGCGCGCGGCAGCACGAAGGCGCCAGCACCCGCTCGCCCTTGATCTCCACCATGCAGGCGCGGCAGTTGCCGTCGGGGCGATAGCCGGGCTTGTAGCACAGATGCGGAATATCGACGCCGTAGCGCTGCGCCACCTGGAGTATGGTTTCGCCCGGCGCGGCGTGGATTTCAGTGCCGTCCAACCTGAACGCGATCATCTCGCTACGCTGATTCATTTTTCACACTCCAAACAAACCCTTCACCGCAGAGGCGCAAAGGCGCAGAGGAAACGCAGAGAAAACCAAATGAATCCGGTGAGAAAGCTGGGAGGATTTTTGCGCCGTCGCTAATCGCCGAATTACCGTTGCCCTGACAATCCATTTCTTTCTTGTCCTTTAATCACAAGTTGCCTTGCTTTCCTTTGCATTTCCTCTGCGCCTTTGCGCCTTTGCGCCTTTGCGCCTCTGCGGTTAGTCTTTCTTCAGTTCGTGAGAGAAGTACTTGAAGACACAGCGCACCGGATTCGGTGCGGCCTGTCCCAGGCCGCAGATCGACGCATCCGCCATCGCCTGCGACAGTTCTTCCAGCAGCGCCTGGTCCCAGTCGTCATTCTGCATCAACTGCAGCGCCTTGACCGTGCCGACGCGGCAGGGCGTGCATTGACCGCAGGATTCGTCGGAGAAGAACGCCATAAGGTTGCGCGCGGCGTCGGCGGCGCGATCCCGGTCCGACAGGATCACCACCGCCGCAGAACCGATGAAGCAACCGTATTCATTCAGCGTGTCGAAGTCGAGCGCTAGGTCGCCCATCGAAGCCGGCAGGATGCCGCCCGAAGCGCCGCCCGGCAGGTAGGCGTAGAACTCGTGTCCCGACAGCATGCCGCCGCAGTACTCCGCGATCAACTCTTTCACTGTAATTCCGGCGGGCGCCAGATGCACGCCCGGCTTTGCCACGCGTCCGCTCACCGAGAATGAGCGCAGGCCCTTGCAGCCATGGCGCCCATGGGAGGCGAACCAGTCCGCGCCCTTTTCCAGGATGTCGCGCACCCAATAAAGCGTTTCCATGTTGTGCTCGAGCGTCGGCCGCCCGAACAGACCGACCTGCGCCACGTCCGGCGGGCGCAGCCGCGGCATGCCGCGCTTGCCTGCGATCGATTCGATCATCGCCGATTCTTCACCGCAGATGTAGGCGCCGGCGCCGCGGCGCAGATGGATCGGCGGCAGCGCGCAGGGCGGCGCCTTTTTGAGCGCGGCGATTTCCTTTTCCAGGATTTGGCGGCAGCCGGCGTATTCGTCGCGCAGATAAATGTAAATTTCCGCACAGCCCGTGGCCCAGGCCGCGATCAGCATGCCGTCCAGAAACCGGTGCGGATCGCGTTCGAGATACCAGCGATCCTTGAACGTGCCGGGTTCTCCTTCGTCGATGTTGACCGCCAGCAGCCGCGGTGCGGGCTCGGCCCAGACGATGCGCCACTTGCGTCCGGCCGGAAATCCGGCGCCGCCCAGTCCGCGCAGGCCGGAATGTTCCATGGTCTTGAACACGGCCTCACGGTCGAGCCTGCCGCCCAGGCACTTTGCAAGCGTGGCGTAACCGCCGGCCTTGCGATACGCCCCATAACCCGTGTACCGCGTCGTCGGACAGGTCGTCTTTGCGGCGCTTACCGCTGCTTTGACCGTCTCTGGCGTCGCGTTCGGCAACGGATTTTGTCCGACCACCGCTACCGGCGCTGTCTCGCAGCGCCCGACGCAGGGCGCGGGGATCACCCGGATTTCCCGGCCGAGGATCGCGGGCAGGCGTGCCAGCAGATCCTTCGCGCCGGCCAGCTCGCAGGAAAGCGAATCGCACACGCGCACCGTGAGTGGCGGCGGCGCGGCCTGTCCTTCCTTGACGATGTCAAAGTGGTGATAGAAGCTCGCGACCTCGAAAACCTCCGCCTGGGACAAGCGCATTTCCTGCGCAAGCGCAGCCAGGTGCACTGATGAAAGCTGCCGGTAGCGGTCCTGAATCTTGTGCAGGTGCTCGATCAGCAGGTCGCGCCGGCGCGGCATGTCACCGAGAAGCGCCTGTACTTCAGCGAGCGCCGCGGGATCGACCTGCCGCCCTTTGGGTGTATCGCGCACCTTGCGGGAATCCCCGCGGGCAGCTCCAGGGTCGTTCGCAGCCTGCTTGGGCAAATCGGACTCCCGTGTTGGCACGACCGCAGACTGTTGCAGGATGGCAGGCGGGAAGGCGGCGTAACGGCCGCCCAAGGGGGAACTACTTGCGCTTGGTGGAGTTCTTGTAACGCCCGGCAACGCGATCCTGTGCTTTAGCGAGGGCCTGCTTCGCCGCTTCCTCGTCTTTCGCTTTTTTTTCTGCGGTAGCCTTCTTAGTCTGGACTTCAGCTTCGGTCGGCGGCGGCAACTTTCCCCATGCCGCGTGGGTTGCCAGCAGCAACATGCCGGCCACGCCGGCGAGCGACATTTTTCGTCCAATCACGTCAGCTACCTCCCAGCAGTTCGGCGCGCTGCGCGCGCCCGCCGCCGCGTTTTCCCGCCTTGACTTCCTGGTACCAGAGCTCGTGATGTTCCCTGGCCCAGGTTTCGTCCACCATTCCGGTTTTCATCGCCTGGTAGGCGCCTTCGGTACCGATGGTTCCCATGTAAATGTGGCCGAACGAAGCCAGCACGAACAGAAGCGCTCCGACGCCATGCACGATGTTGGCGATCTGCATCGTTTGGCGGGTCTGGTCAAAATTGGGGAAGTCCAGCACCAGGCCGGAAGCGCTCACGATCAAGCCGAGGAGCGCAACTCCGCCCCAGAACCAGCCTTTTTCCGCGGCATTGAACCGCCCGGAGGGAACGTGCGCCTTGCCGGTCAGCACCTGCGGCATTTTCAACAACCACTGCATGTCGATTCTCCGGAAAAAATTGTCGCGCAGAAAAATCACGAATACGCAGGCCACGCAGAAGATGAACAGGGGACCGACAAAATTGTGCAGGTTCTTCGAGAATGCGCCGAACCAGGAGAAGGCGCTGTAGCCGATCACCGGCAACAGAAAATGCTTGCCGAAAAGCATCAGGATGCCGGTGACGGCCAGCACCACGAAGCTCGTCGCCGTGAACCAATGCACGATGCGCTCCCACTTGTTGAAGCGCTCGATCATCCGTCCGCTGGGTTTGCCGTGCAGTTTCATCGGTCCGCTATAGCGGTAGAACGACCAGATCAGGATTGGCACCAGGATCAGCAGCGTGCCGAAAACCAGGGTGATCGGGCCGTTGCGGATCTGCCGCCACGTCTCGCCGCCCGCCTGGATCAGTACGCCGGTCTCGCGTCCGCGCACCTGCGTGGTGTGCGACTCGCCCGAGCGCACGTCGCGCCAGGTCGGCGCATTGTTCAACGGCTGTTTCTGCTGGCGCTGGACCTGGGTTTCATTTTCCGCGGTTTCATTTTCCACGGCCCGGTCCGGCGCGGCCTGATTGTCTGCCGCCCGCACGGCGGCAACCGGTACGGTGGCCGAACCGGCTATCGTCACCAGTACCCCCAGCCACAGACTCAGCAGTGCACGCGTCAGCATGCTCACCCGCCGCGACCCGAGGTGCGCTCGTATTCGTTCTGGCGCAGGTTGCGGGCCTTGATCGCGCGCTCCCAATCGGCGCGGCCATTCTTGAAGTCATCCCCGGCCCAGGCGGGCGTATCCGGTTTGCCCGCGTAGCGGCCCTTGCTGTAGGAAACCTGTTGCGATCTCTCGCCGCAGCCTGCCAGCGCCAATGCGGCGCCGAGTATCACGGCCGGCAACAGGTGCATCACGACTTCGGCTCCTCGGCTTTCTTCTCCGGCTTGCCGTAGGCGGTGCCCCAGCCCCACACTTCGGCGCCCTTGCCGCGAACGACGACTCTTTCACGCAGGATGTCCGCGAGCACGTCGCCGTCGCCTCCCAGCAGCGCCTTGGTCGAACACATTTCGGCGCACAGCGGCAGCTTGCCTTCTGCCAGACGGTTGCGCCCGTATTTCTCGAACTCCGCTTCGGAGTGGTTTTCCTCCGGGCCGCCGGCGCAGAACGTGCACTTGTCCATCTTGCCGCGCATGCCGAACGCGCCGGTTTGCGGAAACTGCGGCGCGCCGAACGGACAGGCGTAGAAGCAGTAACCGCAACCGATGCACAGGTCCTTGTCGTGCAGAACCACGCCGTCCTCGGTCTTGTAGAAGCAATCCACCGGGCACACCGCCATGCACGGCGCGTCCGAGCAGTGCATGCAGGCAACCGAGATCGTCTTCTCGCCGGGTACGCCGTCGTTGATCGTAACCGTGCGCCGGCGGTTCACGCCCCACGGCACCTCGTGCTCGTTCTTGCACGCGGTGACGCAGGCGTTGCACTCGATGCAGCGCTCCGCATCACAGATGAATTTCATTCGGGCCATTTGATGTCTCCTTCTCGCGCTCGCCGCACTAGGCGCGAGTGAACCGGCAAAGGGTCACCTTGGTTTCCTGCATCATGGTGACCGAGTCGTAACCGTAGGTCGTCGCGGTGTTCACCGCCTCACCGCGCACGAAAGGCGCCGCGCCCTGCGGATACTTTTCCAGCAGGTCCGTGCCCTGCCACCAGCCGCCAAAGTGATAGGGCATGAACATCACGCCGGGCGCCACCCGCTCGGTGATCTGCGTCTTTACCTTGATGCGTGCCTTGCTGGGAGTCTCGACCCAGACGTACTCGTCGTTGCGAACGCCCTGGTCGTTGGCGTCCTTCGGGTTGATCTCCGCGAACATTTCCTGTTGCAGTTCGGCCAGCCAGGGATTGGAGCGCGTTTCCTCGCCGCCGCCTTCGTATTCGACCAGCCGGCCGCTGGTCAGAATGATCGGATACTCCTTGCCGATATTCCTGTTCTGCTCCTGCACCGACTTGAACAACGTCGGCAGGCGCCAGAATGTCTTCATGTCCTTGTGGCTCGGGTATTTTTCGACCAGATCGGCGCGTGGCGAAAACAGCGGCTCGCGGTGCACCGGGACCGGGTCGGGGAAATTCCACACCACCGCGCGCGCCCTGGCATTTCCGAAAGGCGCGCAGCCATGCTTGATCGCCACTCGGATGATTCCGCCGGAGAGATCGGTCTTCCAGTTCTTCCCTTCGGCCTTGGCTTTCTCCCCGGCGGTGAGATCGTCCCACCAGCCCAGTTTCTTCAGCAGCACGTGGTCGAACTCCGGATAGCCGCCGTCGAGTTCGGAGTTCTTCGGTTGGGAACCGTCGCCGGCAAGCAGGTTGACGCCGTTGCGCTCGACGCCGAAATTGGCGCGGAAGCAAAGTCCGCCGTCCTTCACCTCCTTGGAGGTGTCATACAGAATGTGGGTGCCGGGGTGTTTCATCTCCGGCGTGCCCCAGCACGGCCACGGCAGTCCGAAGAAATCGCCGTCGCACGGCCCGCCCTTCGCCCGCAGCGTCACGACGTCGAAGGTGTGCATGTTCTTCATGTGCAGCTTGAGGCGCTCCGGCGACTGGCCGCTGTAACCGATGGTCCAGGTGCCCTTGTTGATTTCCCGGAGAATGTCTTCCGGCACCGGCTCTTCCCATCCGTCCTTGCCTTTGGTCAACGGGATGTTCTTGACCAGTTCCTTCTCGAAGCCGAATTTCCTGGCGAAGGCATACATGATCGTGTGGTCGGGCTTGGCCTCGAACAGCGGATCGATGACTTTTTCGCGCCACTGCAGCGAGCGGTTCGAGGCGGTACAGGATCCGGAGGTTTCGAACTGCGTCGCCGCAGGCAGCAAATAGACGCCGTCCTTGCGATCCGGCATCACCGCCGCGGCGGTTGGATACGGATCGATGATCACCATCAGGTCGAGCTTCTCCATAGCCTGCTTCATTTCCGCGCCGCGGGTCTGGCTGTTGGCGGCGTGGCCCCAGTAAATCAGCGCGCGCAGGTTGGATTCCTGGTCGATGTGTTCGTTCGCCTCCAGCACGCCGTCGATCCAGCGCGACACCGTCATGCCGGGCTTTTCCATCATGGCCTGGGAAGGGTAGCGGCTCTTCACCCATTCGTAATCCACACCCCAAACCGCACACCAGTGCTTCCACGCGCCTTCGGCAAGGCCGTAGTAACCTGGCAGCGATTCCGGATTCGGGCCCACATCGGTCGCGCCCTGGACATTGTCGTGACCGCGGAATATGTTCGCCCCGCCGCCCGAAACGCCGATATTGCCGAGCGCCAGCTCGAGGATGCAAAGTGCGCGCACATTGGCGTTGCCGACCGTATGCTGGGTGATGCCCATGCACCACACCACCGTGCCCGGGCGGTTCTCATTCATGATCTTCGCGACATTGAACACCTCCGCCTCGTCCACCCCGCTGGCGTCCTTCACGCGCTCGGGAGTCCACTGCATGACTTCCTCGCGCACGACTTCAATGCCGTAGACGCGGTCGCGGATGAACTGCTTGTCTTCCCAGCCGTTCTTGAAGATGTGATAGAGCACGCCCCAGATGAAGGGAATGTCGGTACCCGGGCGAATGCGCACGAAATGGTCGGCCTTGGCAGCGGTGCGGGTGAAGCGTGGATCCACCACGATCATTTTCGAACCCTTCTCCTTGGCGTGCAGCACGTGCATCATCGCCACCGGATGCGCCTCCGCGGCGTTGCTGCCGATAAACAGCATCGCCCTGGAGTTCTGCATGTCGTTGTAGGAGTTGGTCATGGCGCCGTAACCCCAGGTATTCGCCACTCCGGCCACCGTGGTCGAGTGGCAGATGCGCGCCTGGTGATCGCAGTTGTTCGAGCCCCAGAAGGAGACGAACTTGCGCAACAGGTAGGCCTGCTCATTGCTGTGCTTCGAGGAACCTACCCAAAACACCGCGTCCGGGCCGCTGGCGCCGCGGATTTCCAGCAGCTTGTCGCCGACTTCATTGATGGCCTGTTCCCAGGAAATCCGCTGATATTTGCCGTCGACCAGCTTCATCGGATATTTCAGGCGCCGCTCGCCATGGCCGTGCTCGCGCACCGCAGCGCCTTTGGCACAGTGCGCTCCCAGATTGATGGGAGAATCGAAAACCGGCTCCTGGCGGATCCAGACGCCGTTTTGCACCACCGCATCGACCGCGCAGCCAACCGAGCAGTGGGTGCAGACGGTGCGATGCACTTCGGTTGCACCGTCCTTGGCCGCCGATTCGGCTTTCGCCCTGCCGATCATGTTGAACGGCAACTGGCTGACGGCAGCGCCCAGGCCGACGGTCAGCCCGGAACGTTTGAGGAACGCGCGGCGGTCCATGGTGTCCGCCGGTACCGCCTGGACAAACCGGGAAACACGCGACGGCTGCGCCGCGCCTGCGGGTGATTTTCTGGTGAGTTGCATAAGCCCTCCTGCGCGCCTAACCGCGGGTGGTCCGGTAGTAATTGCGGATATGGGCGGAGACGCGGTAAGCCTTGGACCCGGGCTGTGCCGTGTTCGCGGCAGGCTGCGCGGGTTGCGGCTGTTTTCCCGCCACGGCGCCGGCCACCGCACCGGCGCCGCCCAGCCCCAAGGCGATAAGGAAGTTCCTGCGATCGACCTTTGGCTTGCTCATCGGTCTCCTCCGTCGTATGCCCGTTATCTTCGGTTTTCGGTTCTAGTAAGTCTCGAACAATGCCGCCTCGGTGTCCAGAAACGTCTTGGTCAGCTCCCCGGCGGTGCGGTAAAAGTTGGCGCTCGGCGCCTTTGCCAGTTGCTCGGCGAAGCGCGCATACCAAGGCCGCAGGTGGCGCGTGAAAAAAGCTTTCTGTACCTCGAACGCGGCCGCCGGAATTCCGTCGCCGCCCCGCACCAGCAGCCGCATTACTTCGGCAAGCGCGGCAATGTGATCTTCCGGCTCTGCCGCAGATTGTAAGCGAGAAAGTCCAAGTTGAGCGAGGTCGTCGCGCAGTCTGGCCAGCGGCTCCTCCATCAGAAAACCGGTGATATGCCAGGAGCCGTAGGCCATCACCTCGCCGCTGCCGACACCCACGAACAGGTCCTGAAATTCCTGCGCCAGCGCCTCCGGGTCCGCGGCCGAAGCCGCCGACTGCAGCTTGCGCCAGGCCTCGCCCACGGCGCTGTGCGGTGCTTCGGCTGATATATCGTCCGCATTTGCCAGCACCGCAAGCAGATCGGCATCCGCGGCGGCGTGAAAAAGATGCGCCAGCAGCGCATACAGGTCCGCCCGGGCCGTGTCCTCGGGGGTCAGCTCCTCGAACTCGCGCGCTGCGGCGGCGGCACTCATCGTTTGAGATCGAACACGCTGACCTCGCCGCCTTTTTCGATCATGTCCACCACCCGGCAGTCCCCGCACATCTTCATGCGTTCCAGCGCCCCGGGCGCGGAAAACATCGAGTGGCCGGCGATTTTGACGAGCATGCTCTGTAGCATCCGCTGGGTACCGAATTCCTTGCCGCAGCGGATGCAGTGAAAAGGCTGATCCTGGTTCAGCACCCGCTCCGCCTTGGCTTCCTTGCCAACCAGCAGTCGCGGCACCAGGCTAATGGCGTCCTCCGGACAGGCCTGTTCGCAAAGTCCGCACTGCACGCAGTTGGCCTCGATGAAGCGCAGTTGCGGCCGGTCGCGGCCGTCCGCAAGCGCGGCTTCCGGACAGGCCCCAACGCAGGCCATGCACATGGTGCAAGTATCAAGATTGACCTCGATCTCGCCGAACGGAGCGCCCGCCGAAAGCGCAATAACCGTCTGCGGCATGGGCGCGTGCGTCGCCAGATGCTCGATGGTGAAAGCCAGTGAGGTACGCTTGTCATCGAACAAGCGGAACTCGGCAGGCTGCGCCGGACTTTGCGCCGCATCGAGACTCCAGATGCGCTGCTCCAGCGCGTGCAGGTCTGCGCTCACGACGAGCTCGAAATGGTTGCCCCGGTAACCGAAGGCCCGCAAGATCTCCTCACCGAAGCCCATCTGCCGGCGCAGCGCCTCGAAGTAGCCGGGCGCTTCGCTGCCCGCAGATACCACCATGACCTGAGCAGCGCCGAGCGCGACCGCGCCGAGCAGCAGATCGAGCCCAAGCGAAGCAACGTGGAATGTCTCGACCGGGATCACCCGCGCAGGCAGTCCGCGACGGCGGCCAAGCTTCAGAATCAACTCGCGCCCGTCGGTGCCGTTGTGGAACAGCAGGCAGGCGTCCTTGCCGCCCGCCTCGCGATAGGCGCCGAGCATCACCCGCAGCTTTTCGCCCTGGAAGGACATTTTCGGGTAGGCATAGCTCATCGCCCCGGACGGGCACACGCTGGCACAGGCGCCGCAGCCCATGCACAAATGCGGGTTCACCTTGACGCGATCGCCATCTGCCGAAATCGCCTGGGTCGAGCAGATGTCGATACACTGGTTGCAGCCTTGGAGTTTCGAGCGGCTGTGCGCACAGATCTTCGCGTCGTACTGGAAATAGCGCGGCTTCTCGAATTCGCCGGTCGCGGTCACGACTTCCTTGATGGCCCTGGCCTGCGCCGCCAGATCGCTTCCCGGCGCGAAATAGCCCTGAGGCGGCTGCGGCATCGCGAACAGCATCTGATCGGAGAGGTTGAGGATCAGATCGAATCGGTCGTTGCGCGTGCTCTCCTTGCGCTCGAAATCGATCGCCCTGATATCGCCGCACGCCGCCACGCACTGC
>JAXIOX010000296.1:0-4880 GCA_045403275.1 Burkholderiales bacterium
GCGCTCTCCGGCCGGGTTGGCACGGCCAACGATGCCCGCGATCGCGGCGCCGTCGAGGTGGGCCAGGGCATATGCGCGCTGACCGCTGCCGATGGAAGTGAAGGTCCAGCCGAACAGCTCCCCGTAGAAGCGCCGGGCCGCGTCCGGATCCGGCGTAACCAGATCGGCCCACACCAGCTTTCCGGACAGATGCAGCCCGGTGGGCGGGTCGTTCAGGGGCGGCAACTGCAGTTCTGCGCCGTACGCCGCGTGGCTCAGCAGCAGCGTGACCAGAATGCCTGCGGCACCGTCGCGCAAGCGAGCAAGTAAATGAAACATGAGTTTGGCCTGATTCGGTTGACGATGCCGTCAGCTTACCTGAAGATGTTCCGGGAGGCGACGCGCAGTAGCTGCAAGCCACATACCCGGTTCCAACGAGCCGCGTGCCACACGAGCAAATGCCTTGGCCGGCAAACATCATTCGAAGTCGTTCAGCGCGCTCTCAAACAGGAGTGATTCATGAATTCCCGACCCGGATACGATCTCACGCGCATCACGCTGGTAGTGCTGATCATCGGCGTATTGCTTGCGGGGACCCTCTGGACGCTCCTGCCGTTTTTGGGCGCGTTGATCTGGGCGGCCACGATCGTCGTGGCGACGTGGCCCCTCATGCTCTGGATCCAGCGCGTCGCGGGCGGCCGACGGTTGATGGCGACGGGAGTGATGACAGGCGTGATGCTGGCTATCTTCATCGTGCCGTTCTGGCTCGCCATCGGCGCGCTCCTCGGTGGAGCGGTCGAGGGCGTCGAACTGGCAAAAGCTTTTTTTGCCCACGGACTTCCCCCGCCTCCGGAGTGGATCGAGCGGCTGCCCTGGGTGGGCGAGCGAATCGCCGCGCGCTGGCGCGAGCTCGCCGCCGGTGGCCCCGATGCAGTCATCGAAACTGTCCGTCCTTACGCCAGTTCGGCGGCGGCCTGGGTGTTCTCGATCACCGGCGGGCTCGGGATGATGGTCGTGCATTTCATTCTTACGGTCATCATCGCCGCTATTCTCTATTCACATGGGGAGATGGCTGCGAAAGGTGTGTTGTCGTTTGCTCATCGCATCGGGCAGGAAGAGGGGGAACGGGCGGTCCGTCTCGCAGGGCAGGCTGTTCGCGGAGTGGCGCTCGGAGTGATCGTTACTGCGCTCGTGCAGTCATTGCTCGCGGGTCTGGGTCTTTGGGTGAGCGGCGTGCCTCGCGCAGGCTTGCTGCTCGCGATCATGTTCGTGCTCGGCGTCGCTCAACTCGGGCCGATACCGGTGCTCCTTCCCGCAGTCATCTGGCTTTACTGGTCGGGAAGTGTCGGCTGGGCAATCGCGCTTCTGGTGTGGACAGTGCTGGTGGGCGCGCTGGATAACATTCTGCGGCCGGTATTGATTCGCCGCGGCGTGGATCTGCCGTTGTTGCTGATTATTGCGGGGGTCATTGGCGGCCTGATCGGTTTCGGGGTCGTCGGTTTGTTCATTGGCCCCGTGCTCCTGGCCGTGACTTACACGCTGCTCGAGTCCTGGGTGCGCAACGACAAGGCAGGCGCACAGTGACGGCAAACGTCAGGATGGTCAATCAGAACTGGTGGATCACCACCTTGATGATCAAGGAGCACAAGTACTGTCCGCCCCTCACGAAGGCGATCAAATGCGATGTGCTGATCGTCGGCGGAGGATTCAGCGGCGTCAGTGCGGCCGCGGAGTTCCTGCGCAAGGGGTTGAGCGTAGTGCTGATCGAGAAAAACATAATCGGTGGAAGTTCATCGGGCCGCAGCGCCGGATTTCTCACTCCCGACAGCGAGCTGGAACTACATCAACTGGTTCGCCGCTACGGCACCAAGGCTGCCTCGGAAATCTGGGAAGCGCCCTGCCGGGCTATCGACCGCATGGTCAGCAACATCAAGAAGCACGATATTCAATGCGGATTGCTGCGACAGGATTCACTGTTCCTCGGGCTCGGTGCGCGCGGCAAGGAGGCCGTTGCTTCGGAGCTGGAGTGCCGGCAAAGCGTCGGTTTTATCGATCAACGTACCTACGACGCGAATCAGTTGAAGGGGATCCTCGGCGCGCAGGAGTACACGGCGGGGATACGATACGGCGGCACCTACGGAATCAATCCGCTGATGTGCCTGCAGGGGTTCAAGGATCTGCTGATCGAGAACGGCATGCAGGTCTTCGAGAGTACCGAGATGGAGAGACTCGAGGATCACACGGCCTATACGCATGCCGGCAGCGTCACCGCCGACAACATCATCATCGCAGTCGACAAGTTGAGCAACTCGATCAGCCCGCTCGCCGACGAGGTCTTCCATGCACAGACATTCATGAGTGTCACGGAGCCACTGACCGACAGGGAGCTGCGGACACTGTTTCCTTCGGGCGAACAGATGCAGTGCTGGGACTCCAAGCTGGTGTACTCGTACTTCAGACTCACCGGCGACAATCGCCTGCTTCTCGGGGGCGGCAGTCCCATCACCACCTATCTCAAGGATGCCTTCAACAATCCGGGCGTCATCAGGCGCGTCATCAGGGACTTCAAAAGCCATTTTCCGGGATTGAACGATCTTTCCTTCATGCAGTTCTGGCCTGGACAGATCGATACCACCCGCGATCTGTTGCCGGTCATCGCGAGGCCCCCCGAGCATCCGCACTTGCGCTTCATACTCGGCTGCGTGGGGATTCCATGGGCGACTTTCTGCGGAAGTTTCGCGGCGAGGATTGTTCTTGGAGATGCGGACGAGGATTACAAGAAGTATTTCAACTACTTTTCGAACCGACGTTACTTCTCGGTGCCGAGCGGCTTGGGCAAGGTGTTAGGCAAACCCGTGCTCTTCTCCTTGGCCAACAGCTGGGCGAAGTTCTATCAGGTCGATACGCTGCGAGGCCATGAAGAGACGGAGAAGGAATTCTGATCCAGAGCCGGCGGGAAGCGCTCGCACAGCTCAAGTTGCTGCTCGGTGAACGACTGCCGACTTCCATGGCCGGGATAAGAAAAGGTGTCAGGAACCTTTACTGGATGTCATCGGACGCTGCGGCGGCCGGCCGCCTATCAGAAAGGTTCCTGACACCTCTTCCGCCTTGACACTTTTTCCGCCGACATGAGACCTTTGCCGCTCCTGTATGACAAGACGGAGGGCGAAATCATGAAATCAAAGGCAACCAAAACCAAGGCCACAACCGGGTCGGCGGCGAAGCGCGCCCGCTCCGCGCCGAAAGAGAAGCTGAAGCGGAAGGACTACGACAAGGAACTCGCCCGGCTTCACGCGGAGCTGGTCAGGCTCCAGGGATGGGTTGTGCACAAGGGCCTCAAAGTCTGCGTCGTCTTCGAAGGGCGCGACGGCGCGGGCAAGGGCGGCACAATAAAGGCGATCACCGAGCGCGTGAGCCCACGCGTGTTCCGCGTCGTGGCATTACCGGCGCCGAGCGATCGCGAGAAGAGCCAGATGTACGTGCAGCGCTACATTCACCACTTTCCGGGGGCTGGTGAGATCGTCATCTTCGACCGCAGCTGGTATAACCGCGCCGGCGTGGAGCGGGTCATGGGTTTTTGCGACGAAGCGCAGGCGCGGAAATTCCTGCAGGCCGTGCCGCTGGTCGAGAGGGCGATGGTGGAGTCCGGAATCATCCTTCTCAAGTACTGGCTGGAAGTCAGCCCGGAGGAGCAGACCCGCAGGCTCGAGGCGCGCATCGATGACGGCCGCAAGGTCTGGAAGCTCTCGCCGATGGATCTCAAGTCGTACAGCCGCTGGTACGACTATTCGAGGGCGCGCGACGAAATGTTTGCCGCCACCGACACCGGTTTTGCGCCGTGGTACGTGGCGGATTCGAACGACAAGAAGCGCGCACGCCTCAACATCATCGCGCATCTTCTCGATAAGATTCCGTACAAGCAGGCACCCCGGGAGAAGGTGAAGCTGCCCAAGCGGCAAAAGGCCGGTGGCTACAAAGAGTCGGACTATCCATTCAAACTTATCGACGATCGCTATTGATGCTGAACACTCCAGGAACCCAGTCGCGCTCCGCTCCGCGCGCCCGCCTGACTGCGTTCGTGTCCGCGGCATGTTCCGCCAGGCCCGACGATCTGCGCACCCGCTCGCTATCATTGCCTACCAGTTCGATTGGAGAACACGCACATGCGTATCGTGATTGCAAACCTTCCCGACGACGTCACCGAGGAGGCGGTTCGTGACGCGCTCGGCGCGTTCGCGCCGCTGGAAAAGATCAAACTGGTCAAGGAAAGCGGCACGCCCTCGGTGGTCATCGAGATGGAGATGACGCGCGCCCAGGCCGAAGCGCTGGCCAAACGCATCCACGGCCGGAACTACGAGGGTCGGCAGCTTCGCGCCTGGGTTCCGACGATGGATTGGTAGTCATCGGCATACCTGAACCATGGCTCAATCGTCATTATTCGATCGCGTCGTTTCCACCCTGTTCGGTGGGGGGCCGTCCGGCGTTGACAACGAGGCCGACCGTCAGGTGATCGCCGATACCATCGAGGCGGTGGTCGAGACGGTCGAGCCGCGGGTGCGTCTTAATGCCCGTTATCGTGACAAGCTCGAAGGCGGCATGCGCGCGACTATCGCGCACATGCGGGCGATCGCGGGAGAAGGGCTGGACCCGATTCTCCTGGCACGCGCTACATGGAACGACGATCCGTGCCTGAATGCCGTCTTTGCCAGAGCGGACGACGTGCCGGCATGCCTGGGGGGCAGCAGGGAACTGCGCGCGTTCTTCGATGCCCCGGCGAACCGGGAGGTGCAGGAAGCCTACGCGCTGCTCATCATGAAGAAGGAGGAGCGCACCGTGCTCGCCCCGCGATTCCAGGGCGACAAGCTGGAGCAGGACATTGCCCAGGTCACGGTGAATTTCTC